>DAINND010000235.1:0-5118 GCA_036736065.1 Ilumatobacteraceae bacterium | reverse complement strand
CGCGGCACGCTGATGGCTGCCGGCTCGGTGCGCGCCGCGTGCCAGGCCGCGCTCGCCGCCGACCGCGCGCCCGACGTCGACCACGTCGGCGAGCACGTCGTCGACTGGACCCACCACCTCGGCGACCCCGAGCACCCCAACCCCACCATCCACGCCGCCTTCGGCTACGCCGCGCAGATGGTCGTCATCGACCGCGACAGCGGCGCGATCGAACGGGTCGTCGCCGTGCACGACGTCGGCCGCGCCGTCAACCCGCAGCTGTGCGTCGGCCAGATCGAGGGCAGCGTGCACATGGGGCTCGGCTACGCGCTCACCGAGGACTTCCCCGCCGACCCCGAGACCGCGTTCCCCACCAACATGACGTTGCGCTCACTCGGCATCCTGCGCGCGAAGGACGTGCCGCCGATCGAGGTCGAGCTGCTCGAGGTGCCCCAGCCGCGCTCGCCCTACGGCATCAAGGGCGTCGGCGAGATCGGCCTGGTGCCCACCGCACCCGCCGTCGCCGCCGCGCTCCACGACCTCGACGGCCAGTGGCGTGCCGTGCTGCCGCTGCGCCGCGCCGGCGCCGACAGCGACGACTGACGCCACGTAGCGGGCGTCAGGGCGCGGTGCGTCCCAGCTCCGTCAGCCCGTGCCACCGTCGAGCTCGACGAAGGGCCGCGCCGCCTGCTCGATCAGCGCGTCGAACTCCGCGTCGCTGGTGGAGGGCTCCTCGTCGATGTCGAGCAGGTCGCCCTCCTGCAGCACCATCACGATGCTGCCGGCGCGCACCGCGGCCATCCGCTGACGCATCACCATCGTCGGCTCACCGTCCTCCGGTGACAGCGTGATCGCGACGAGCACGGCCACCGCCTCGTCGCCCACCGTCGGCGCCTCGAGCGGGGTCAGCCGGTACTCGGCGCCGACGTCCTCGCCCGTGCCCTCCCACGTCGCCCCGCTGCAGATGCGCACCGCGTCGGTGAGCTCGCGCAGGTAGTCGACGGCATCGCGGTTGCTCCACGCCTGCTGACGCAGGCCGTAGGTGGGCTGCTCGGCGGCGGTCGGGTCGCCGAGCTGCAACTCGACATCCGCGCCGGCGTCACCGGCGAGGCTGACCAACTGGTCGGACTTGCCCGTCGGATAGTCCGGGCACCACAGCGACGGGTCGATCGACGGGTTCTCCGGCGCACGGGTCTCGAACACGTCGCGCTGGCTCTCGGTCCAGCCCGGGCCCATGCCTCCCGGTGCGAGCAACCGCTCGCCCAGGTCGGCGGGGGAGTAGACGGTCAGCTCGTCACCGCAGGACATGAGCCCCACGAGGCAGGTGACGAGCAGGAACGCACGGGCACGCAGCATGGGCCGAGCTTCGTCGCCCGCACCCCCGGCGCACCAGGGCCATTCGGTCCGCAACGGCCCGGCCCGGGCCCGCAGCCCGCGCCCGCAGCGAGCGACTACTCCTGCACGCCCTTCGGGGCCTGCTGGTTCATGAAGCCGAACATGTAGCCGGCCACGCGGCGCATCTGGATCTCCTCGGCGCCCTCGGTGATCCGGTAGCGGCGGTGGTGGCGGTAGATGTGCTCGAACGGCTTGTGCCGGCTGTAGCCCATGCCGCCGTGGATCTGCATCGCCCGGTCGGCGGCCTCGCAGCACAGCCGGTTGGCCCAGTAGTTGCACATCGACACCTTGTCGCTCTGGCTGAAGGCGCCGTACTTGTCCATCGACCACGCCGTCTGGCGGATGAGGGCGCGCAGCATCTCGCACTGGGTCTGCAGCTCGACGAGCGGGAACTGGATCGCCTGGTTGCTGCTCAGCGGCTTGCCGAACGGCTTGCGCTCCTTCGCGAACTTCACCGACTCGTCGATGCAGAACTGCGCGGCGCCGAGCGACGACGCCGCCTGGCGGATGCGGTTCTCGTTGAAGAAGTGCTGCACCACCTGCAGGCCGCGGCCCTCGCCGCCGAAGATCGCGCTGTGCGGCACCCGCACGTCGGTGAGCCGGATGTGCGCGTGATCCGTCGGCATGTTGAACGTCCACAGGAACTCGACGATCTCGAAGCCCGGGCTCTTCGTCGGCACGAGGAACGCGGTGATCCCGTCGCCGTCACCGGCCTTTCCGCTGGTGCGGGCCATGATCATGTCGTACTGGGCCTTGTGGATGCCCGTGTTCCAGGTCTTCTCCCCGTTGATGATCCACTCGTCGCCGTCGCGGACGGCGGTGGTCTCCATGTGGGTGGCGTCCGAGCCGTGGTTGGGCTCGGTGATCCCGAACGCGAACCCCTTGCGGCCCTCGGCGAGGTCGTCGATCCACTCGGCCTTCTGCTCGTCGGTGCCGTAGTGCATCATCAGCAGCAGGCCGACGTTGTTGCCGACGATCGAGTGCTCGTTCTGCAGGTCGTTGTGCAGGCCCAGGCCCTTGCGCGCGAAATGCTCGCGGATCACGGCCATGCCGAGGTTGGTGCCGTTCTTGCCGCCGAACTCCTCGGGCAGCGGGTAGCGGTAGTGGCCGGCCGCGTCGGCGAGGCGCTTGGCCTGGTGGAGCAGCTGCTCCCACTCCTCGTTGGGCAGGCCGCCGCGCTCCCAGTCGGTGCGCGCGTCCTCGCGGCGGTGGTCGAAGAAGCGGATGTTGTCGTTCGCCTGCTCGAGGGGTGTGATGACGCGATCGATGAAGTCGTCGAGCTCGGCGAGGTAGTCGACGAGGTCCTGCGGCAGGTCGAAGTCCATGTGGGCAGTCGATCAGATCCCCCGCCCACCCGACGAGTCGGCGCACGGCCCCGGCGCCCCGGCATGGCACGATGGGCGGCGATGAGCTCGACGACGCCCGGTCTGGTCTGCGGCCACCACCACCTCTACTCGGCCCTGGCCCGAGGCATGCCCGCCCCGCCCGTGCAGCCCACCGACTTCCGCTCGATCCTCGAGCAGATCTGGTGGCGTCTCGACACCGCGCTCGACCTCGACATGCTCCGCTGGTCGGCGATGCTCGGCGCGATGGAGGCGCTGCAGTGCGGCACCACGGCGATCATCGACCACCACGAGAGCCCCAACGCGATCGAGGGCAGCCTCGACGTGATCGCCGCCGCCTGCGCCGAGGTGGGCGTGCGGGTCAACGTCGCCTACGGCGTGACCGACCGCCACGGCGCCGACGGCGCCCGCCGCGGCCTGGCCGAGAACGAGCGTTTCCTCGCCGCCGGCGGCCACGGCATGGTCGGCGTGCACGCCGCGTTCACCTGCAGCGACGAGACCCTCGAAGCCGCGGCCGACCTGGCCCGCCGCTTCGACGTCGGCGTGCACATCCACGTCGCCGAGGGCATCGGCGACCGCACCGCCGGCGAACGCCTCGAGGACCTCGCCCACGACGCCTGGCTGCTCGTGCACTGCGTGCACCTCGACCGACTGCTGCCCGGCACCATCGCCCACAACCCGCGCAGCAACATGAACAACGCCGTCGGCTACGCCGAGCCCACCAAGTGGGCGAGCCCCGTCGTGCTCGGCACCGACGGCATCGGCGCCGACATGCTCGAGGAGTTCCGCCTCGCCTACGTCGCCCTGCGCGCCCACGATGTGACCGAATCGCCCGACACCGCGTGGGCCTGGCTGCGCGAGGGCTACCGCTTCTTCCCCGACGCCGAGCACGACCGCGTCACCTGGACCTACGACCACGCCGACTCGCCGTGGCACGTCGCGTTCACCCCCGGCGTGCGCGCCCTCGAGGTGGTGCGCGCCGACGGCGAAGTGCTCCTCGCCGACGGCCAGCCCACCCGCGTCGACGCCGCCGAGGTGCGCGCCAAGGCCGCCGAACAGGCCGCCCGGATGTTCGCCCTGCTGTAGGGCTGTTTGACAAATTGTCAAACGAGTACGCTCGACGCCCATGACCGATCAGACCGCGACCGTCCCCGTGGCGCTCTACCTCCAGGACGCGCACACCATCCGCGAAGGCATCGACATCGTCCGCTACGCCGAGCAGCAGGGATTCGACGCCGTGTGGCAGGCCGACAGCCGCCTCGTGCGCGACGCCGTCGTGCCGATGGCCGCGTTCGCCGCCACCACCGACCGCATCAAGGTGGGCAGCGGCGTGATCGACTGCTGGACGCGCAACCCGGCACGCCTCGCCAGCACCTTCTCCACCCTCGACGACCTCGCCCCCGGCCGCATCATCTGCGGCCTCGGCGCCTGGTGGGACCCGCTGGCGCGCAAGGTCGGCATCCATCGCGAGCGCCCGCTCACCGTGATGCGCGAGGTCGTCACCGTGGTGCGCGCCCTGCTCGCCAACGAGACCGTCACCTTCGACGGCTACTTCGCCCAGCTCGACGGCGTCGAGCTCGACTACGTGCACCAGGAGCGCCGACCGAAGGACGTGCCGATCTACATCGGCGCCACCGGCATGCAGATGATGGAGCTCACCGGTGAGCTCGCCGACGGCGCCGTGCTCAACTACCTCGTCTCACCCGCCTACAACCGCGACGCGATCGCCGCGCTCGAGCGTGGCGCCGCCAAGGCCGGCCGCACCCTGGCCGACATCGACCGACCGCAACTGGTGGTGTGCAGCGTCGACCACGACCGCGCCGCCGCGCTCGACGCGGCCCGTCTGCTCGTGACGCAGTACCTCGGCCAGCAGCCGCACATCATGAAGGCCAGCGGCGTGCCCCAGGAGCTGCTCGACGAGATCGGCAAGGTGCTCACCTGGCCGGCCACCCACGACCAGGTCGTGGCCGCCAGCAAGCTCGTGCCCGACGAGATCGTCCAGATGATCACCGCCAGCGGTGAGCCCGACGAGGTGCGCGCCAAGGTGCGCGAGTACGTCGACAACGGCTGCACCTGCCCGATCCTCTACCCGCTCGGCGACGACGTGCGGTTGATGATCGACACGTTCGCCGGCGGCCTCTGAGCCCACCCCGGCCGCCCCGCCCCGCGCCGAACCCCGCGCCGAACCCCGCGCCGACGGGCGCCGACGCGGCGCCGAGCAGCAGCGGCCGGCGCCCCACGCGAGCCGAACCAGCCGATTCGGCTCTACGCTTCCCGGCGTTTCGCGCGGGCGCCACCAGGGCCTCGCGCCCCGAGGAGGTCCCGTGGCTCGCACCCGCACCCTGATGGCACTGCTCGCCGCCGGTTCGGTGGCCCTCGCCGCCTGCGGCGGCGACGAGGC
>DAINND010000234.1:0-5182 GCA_036736065.1 Ilumatobacteraceae bacterium | reverse complement strand
GGTCGAGTGCGCGCCGGCTCCGCCGCCGCTCGTCGTAGACCGGATCGACGCTGCGCTGGCGGCAGTGGCCGCCGAGCGCCCGGGGCCTCAGCGCTTCTTCGAGGTCAATGCGACCTCGGCGGTGGTCAACATGTTCTTCGCCACGACCGATGCGGCGGGGAAGTCGGTGACGGTGCCCTACAGCTGGGCCGCCGGCCAGCTGCGCGGTGAGGGCGAGAAGGAGGCGTCCGGCAACACCTTCGAGGCTGCGGCCGTCGCCTTCGACCCGGAACGGGTCCTGTCGTGCGTCCTCGCCCAACTGCCCGACTCACAGCTTGACGCCTTCGTGGTGGAGGGTGGCCCCTACGGCGCTGTGCGCTACTCCGTCGTCCTCAGCTCGCAGCAGGGAGGACAGCTCGTGGTGGAGGTCGACGGCCAGGGCCAGGTGCTGGCGGTCGACGCCGTGTGATGCCCCTGCCACCGCGCGTCCCATTGGTAGCGTGGTCGGCGACATGACGACCTACAGCCCTGGCTCCCGCCGCCCGAAGGGCGCGTCCTCGACGAAGCCTTCCGGGCCCCGCGCCTCGGGCTCGTCCTCCGGCGCGCGGCGTTCGTCGTCGGCGCCTCCCGAGCCCGACGCGACCGGTCGTCGCAACGAGTTCATCGGCATCGGCCTCGTGGTGGTGGGCGTGCTGGTGGGCCTCGCGATCTACCTCGACCTCGCCGGGCCGTTCGGCCGGGGCGTCGAGGAGGTGCTCGGCTGGTTCACCGGGCTGGGCCGCTTCATCGTGCCCATCGTCGTCGTGGGGGTGGGGGTGGCGTTCATCCGCGAGCACCGCAGCGCCACGCCGCGACGCCTCGTGCTGGGGTGGGCGCTGATCGGCCTCGCCGTGCTCGGCCTCCTGCACTCGGTCCGCGGCCCCGACAAGATGTTCGGTGGCTTCGGGGCGTTCGACAGCGCCGGCGGCTGGCTCGGCGCCCTGCTCGGCCAGCCGATCACGTCGCTCCTCGGCTCGGCCGGCGCAGTGGTCGTCTTCGTGGCGATCGTGGTCGTCGGCGCAGTGCTCGTCACCGGTTCCTCCATCGCCGGCCTCGCCGAGCGCACCCGCACCGGGGTCGGCGCGCTCGCCGGACCGATCGGTCGGGCTGCGTCGCGGGCCCGCCGTGCGGTCGACGACGTGTCGACCCTGCGCGGCGAGCGTCGAGCCGGTGACTCGGGTGAGGCGTCCGGGCCTGCGCTCTACGACGCTGCGGCCGACGGCATGTGGGACGATCCCGAGCCGGCCAAGGCGCGGCGTTCGACCACCAAGCGAGCGGCCGCGCTGCCCGGGCCCGCCGACGCGCTCGACGGTGAGCAGGCCGAGCTGGCCCTCGGCCCGGGAGCCGAGCGTGGCCAGTGGACGCTGCCTCCAGCAGCCCACCTCGTCCGCAGCCAGGCCCAGGCCGTCAACGCGGCCGAGGTCGAGGCCCGCGGGCGGGCCCTGGTCGAGCTGCTGGCGTCGCACGGTGTCGAGACCAAGCTGCTCGGTCAGACCGTCGGTCCCACCGTCACCCGCTACGAGCTCGAGCTCGGGTCCGGTGTGAAGGTCGCCCGGGTGACGAGCCTCAACCGCGACATCGCCTACGCGATGGCGGCCACCGATGTGCGCATCCTCGCCCCGATCCCGGGAAAGACGGCGATCGGCGTCGAGGTGCCGAACCACACCCGCCACCTCGTCGCCCTCGGGGACGTGCTCGGCTCGACCGAGGCGCGTCTGGCCACCCATCCGCTCGAGGTCGCGATCGGCAAGGACATCGCCGGGCGCTCGGTGTTCTTGAACCTCGCCACCACCCCGCACCTCCTGGTGGCCGGAGCCACCGGCGCCGGCAAGTCGAGTGGCATCAACTGCATCATCACGTCGCTGCTGATGCGCACCACCCCCGACCAGGTGAAGCTGATCCTCATCGACCCGAAGCAGGTCGAGATGGGGCAGTACAACCGCTTGCCGCACCTGCTCACCCAACCCGTGACCAACCCGAAGAAGGCTGCCAATGCGCTGGCCTGGGCGGTTCGCGAGATGGAGCGGCGCTACGACGTGCTCTACGAGGTCGGCTTCCGCGACATCGGCGGCTACAACGCGGCGTACGACCGCGGTGAGCTGCAGGGTGATCAGCCGACGACGGTCGGCGACGGCGAGCCTGCCGCGCCCAAGTACGAGCGGATGCCCTACATCGTGGTGGTGGTCGACGAGCTCAACGACCTGATGATGGTGGCGGCCCGCGACGTCGAGGAGAGCATCACCCGGATCGCCCAGAAGGCCCGCGCCATCGGCATCCACCTCATCGTCGCCACCCAGCGGCCGAGCGCCAATGTGATCACCGGCGTCATCAAGGCCAACATCCCGGCGCGCATGGCCTTTGCCGTGTCGTCGCTGGTCGACAGCAGGGTGATCCTCGACCAGTCCGGCGCCGAGAAGCTCGTCGGCAAGGGTGACATGCTGCTGTTGCCGGGCAACACCAACGTTGCCCAGCGCATCCAGGGTGCGTTCGTCGGCGAGGACGAGGTCCGCAAGGTCGTCGCCCACTGGCGTCGCCAGGAGCCCGAGCCCGTCTACGCGACGGGTGTCGAGGGCGATGAGGACGGCGCCGGAGGTGGAGTGTTCGCCGGCGGTGGCTCCGGCGGGGACGACGACGATGACGAGGGCCTGATGCGCCAAGCCGTGGAGCTGGTGGTGCGCAGCCAGCTGGGCTCGACGTCGATGCTTCAGCGCAAGCTGAAGGTCGGCTTCGCCAGGGCCGGTCGGATCATGGATCTGCTCGAGCAGCGTGGCATCGTCGGACCGAGCGAAGGCTCGAAGGCACGAGCCGTGCTGATGACCGTCGAGGAGTACGAGTTGCTGATGCAGAACGGGGACCAGCGCTGAGCAGTGGGGCCCGTGCGGCGCTGCTCGGCGCCGTGCTCGCCACATCGGTCGCCTGTGGCAGCGGGCCGGAGCCGGCGGGCACCACGACGTCGGCTTCATCGGCGGTGACCATCGCACCGACGAGCTCGACCGCGATGTCCAGCGCGGTCCTGCCGAGCTCCACGGCGGTCGGGACGTCGGCGGCCCCCGCCACCACCACAGCGCCGACCACCGTGCCCGCGACGGCGCCCACCACGGCACCGGGCACCTCAGCGCCCTCCGTGACGACGACCGTGCCGACTCGACCGACCACGGTGCTCGTGCACTTCCTGCGCGACGAGTTGCTGCACGTCGCGGCCCGCCGTGTGCCGGCGGCGACGCCGGACGCCGCGCTGCGAGCGCTGCTCGACGGGCCCACCGCAGCCGAGCGGGCCGCGGGTCACGTGACCGTCATCCCTGCCGGCACCCGCCTGCTCAGCGTCGCGCTCGACGGCCGCGAGGCGGTGGTCGACCTGTCGGGCGAGTTCGCCGAGGGTGGGGGCAGCCTGTCGCTCGTCGCCCGGGTGATGCAGGTCGTGTTCACCGTCACCCAGTTCCCAGGTGTCGAGGTCGTCCGCTTCCGTCTCGACGGTGACCCGGTGGTCGACCTCGGTGGCGAGGGGCTCTTCGTCGATGGCATCACCCGCGACCGCTACGACTGGGTGGTGCCGTTCGTGCTGCTCGAGCGGCCGGCGCCGGGCGCGTTCGTCGATCGGACGATCCGCGTCGTCGCCTGGGCGAGCGCCGCCGGCACGACGCTGCGCGTCGAGGTGCTCGACGCGTCGGGGGCTCGTCTGATCGATCGGGCACTCCCGGCGCCGGCTGCACCGGGGGAGTGGGGCGCTGTCGACACGGTGCTCCCTGCGCTGCCGGCAGGCGTCGGAGGGCGCCTGACGGTGCGCGTGTCCGATCCGCTGGCCGACCCGAGCGACCCGCGCTCGCAGCCGGCTGAGGTCGTCGTCACCGTCTGAACGCGTGCCAAGATGCCCCTCGCGGAGCCGGAGGGGCCGGCGCCGATGACATGACGAGGGGGCGGCGATGGCCGAGATGCAGGAGCTCCCGTCGGGGCTGCGGTTCCCCGAGGGACCGATCGCGATGCCCGACGGCAGCGTGCAGCTCGTGGAGATGTTCGGTCCGTGCATCACCCGTGTGCTGCCCGATGGATCGAAGGAGCGGGTCGTCGAGATCGAGGGCGGTCCGAACGGGGCGGCGATCGGCCCGGATGGCGCCCTCTACCTGTGCAACAACGGTGGCTGCTTCACCCCCGTCGATCTGGGCGAGCTGCTGCTCCCCGGGCCGTTCGACCCGAGCCGGTACATCGGCGGTCGCATCCAGCGGGTGGATCTGGCCACAGGTGCCGTCACCGACCTCTACACCGAGTGCGACGGCCGTCCGCTGCGCGCCCCCAACGACCTCGTGTTCGACGCCCACGGTGGGTTCTGGTTCACCGACCACGGCATCCGCGACGGCGCGGCGCGCACCAGCGACCTGACCAGCATCTACTACGCGAAGGCCGACGGCAGCTCGATCACCGAGGTGGTCCACCCGGTCGAGGGGCCGAACGGCATCGGGCTCTCGCCGGACGGATCGGTGCTCTACTGGGCCGAGACCCACTCGGGGCGCGTGTTCCAGCGGCGCGTCTCGTCGCCCGGTGAGCTCGAGCCGGCGGCGCCGATCGATCCGTCGGTGGTCCTGGCCGGCCTGCCCGGCTATCAGCTGCTCGACTCGCTCGCGGTCGACGGCGACGGCAACGTGTGCGTGGCCACGCTCGTCAACGGCGGTGTGACGGTCATCAGCCCGACCGGGCAGATGAGCCACATCCCGACGGACGACCTGCTCACGACCAACATCTGCTTCGGTGACCGCGACGGCAGTGGTGAGTACCGCGACGCCTACATCACGGTCTCCGGCACCGGTCGACTGCTGCACATGCGTTGGCCGAACCGCGGCCTGCGCCTGAACTACCTCTAGGTCGGCGGCCCGACGGATAGCCTGGCCGCATGGGGCAGCGGTTCTACATCGAGACCTTGGGGTGCCCCAAGAACCAGGTCGACAGCGACAAGATCGTCGGCACCCTGTTGGCCGACGGCATGGAGCCGACCGACGACGGCGCGGCGGCCGATCTCGTCGTGGTCAACACGTGCGCCTTCATCGACGAGGCCCGGCGGGAGTCGATCGACACGGTGCTCGGCCTGGCCGAGCAGCGTCGTGAAGGCGCCCGACTGGTCGAGCCCGGCTGCGAGGCCGCGCGCTACGGCGCCGAGCTCGCCGCGGCGCTGCCC
>DAINND010000233.1:0-5182 GCA_036736065.1 Ilumatobacteraceae bacterium | reverse complement strand
CGGTCTCGGGGCTCTTGGCCTCGAGGAACTGGCGCACGGTCTTGCGCAGCTCTTCTTGTTCTTCGGTGAAGGCAAAGTTCATGTCCTCAGTCTGCCCCGTTGGCCGCATCGCTCCCGCATCGACATGTGTACACTTGCGTACACATGATCGGGATCCGCGACCTCCGAGCCGACCTCGCTGCCCACGTTCGACGTGCCGCCGCAGGGGAGGCCACCGTGGTCAGCATCGGCGGGCGCCCCGCAGCCGTCCTCGCCCCCCTCACCACCACCCCTGCGGTGAGCGGTCAGGCCGCCGGCGAGGCTCACCTCTCACCACTCGTGGCAGCGGGGGCGGTGCTCGCCCCGCGCCGCACCGATGGCAAGCTCCCGACCGGCATGGTCAGCGTGTGGGGCACCGTCCGGCTCGACCGGCTGCTCGCCGAGATCCGTGGCTGACCCGGCGATGGCCGTCTACCTCGATGCCAGCGCCCTGGTGGCTGCGCACCTCGACGTCCCTGCGCGCCGGGTGGTGCTCGAAGCCATGGCGCGCACCACGGAGTGGTGCAGCAGCGGCCTCACGCTGATGGAGTCGCTCGCGCTCATCGACCGGGTCGTCGACGAGCCGTTGCTGCGCAGCGACCTCGAGGACCTCGTCCGGCTCACCTGGGACCGCGTCGCGATCGTGCCTGTCGACCAACGCTGCCTCGACCGAGCCGCCACCTTGATGCGCGAGCAGCCACTGCGCCTCAGCGACGCGCTCCACCTGGCAGCAGCGGACCGTCTCCCCCGCCCGCTCTCGTTCGTCACCTTCGACCCGGGGCAGATCCCGGTGGCCATGTCGCTCGGGTTCGACGTCGTGAGCACCTGACGACCGCGCTGCGATCGGGCAGACTGGAGCCATGACGACACTCCACTGGGCCGACGGACGCATCGAGATCCACCGGGTGGTGGTCGGCCCCTACGACAACAACGTGTTCGTGCTCCGCTGCCGCCACACCGGCGAGTCGGTGCTCATCGACGCAGCCAACGAGCACGAGCTGCTCCTCGAGCTGTGCCAGCGGCTGAACGTGCGCCGCGTGCTCGAGACCCACGGCCACTGGGACCACATCGGCGCCGTGCCGGCGATGCGCGAGGCCGGCTACGAGGTCGCCGTCACCAGCTTGGACGCACCGATGCTGAAAGACGTCGGCTACGACGTGTTCCTCGACGACGCCGAGGTGATCGAGGTCGGGCGGGTGAGGCTGCACGCGATCCACAACCCCGGCCACACACCTGGCTCGATCTCGTTCCTGGTCGAGGGCTCGCCAGTGCTGTTCAGCGGCGACACCCTCTTCCCCGGCGGCCCGGGCAACACGACCTTCGAAGGCGGCCACTTCCCCACCATCATCGAGTCGCTCGATCGCAAGCTGTTCACCCTGCCCGCCAACACCGTCGTGATGCCCGGGCACGGGGTCGACACCACCATCGGCAACGAGCGGCCGCACCTCGCCGAGTGGGCCGCCCGTGGGTGGTGACCCGCCGGCAGCACTGCGCTACGACGAGCGCCCCGACGACACCACCCCGGTGCACACCGCGGAACTGCCGGACACACCCACCCGCGACCGCAACATCGTCGCCACCGCATGGATCGAAGCGCCGCCGGAGCTGCTCACCGTGGGCGACGACCTGCCCGGCAAGCCCACGGCCACCTACAAGCGGCGCATCGGGGACTGGCTGCTCTGGCGGGCAGGCCCGGCCGTGGACGCCGACGCCCGTTACTGGGCCGCGGACCGTCACGACCTCCGGCGTCAGACGACCTTCCGGCTGTTCCCCGACGGCACCGGCGACGGCCTCGGCCCGAGCGGCCGGCATCACACGCGCTTTCGCACCTGGAAAGAAGACCTCCTCGGCCGCTGAGCGGGGCTCGGGACCACGCAGGCACCACCCTGGAGGCCGAGACGCCCGAGCGATAGCGTGGAGCGTGTGACGACCGGGGTCGACATGGTGCCGGACGTGCTGCCACAGGGCCACGACACGGCCCTCGTGCGCGCCGACGGCCGGCCGCTTCCCGGGTTCCGCGCGGACCTGCGGCGCATCCCGAACCTGCGCAACGCGCTGTCGGTGGTCGGGCTGTTCGTCCAGACCGGCGCCGTCGTCCACCTCGCCGTCCGCTGGGCGCCGTGGGCCGTCGTGCCCGCATTCGTGCTGATGGGGCGCGCCCACGCCCAGTTCGCCTCGCTCATGCACGAAGCGGCCCACCGCCTGCTGTTCAGCCACAAGCGCACCAACGACCTGGTCGGCCGCTGGCTGCTCGGCTACCCCACCTTCAACTCGACCGATGCCTACCGTCGCGTGCACATGGCCCACCACCGCGACGAGTTCGGCCCCGACGAGCCCGACATGGCCCTCTACGCCGGCTACCCGATCGGGCACGCCAGCCTGCGCCGCAAGCTCATCCGCGACGCCACCGGCCGGACCGGCATCAAGCTGTTCCGCCAACTGCTCGGCAACCTGCGCCACCCGAACCCGCAGTCGCGTCGGGCGACCCGCCAGATCCTGGCCCTGCAGGCCGTGCTCTTCGCGGCAGCGATCGTGAGCGGCCACTGGTGGGTCTACCCGGTGCTGTGGGTCGGCCCCTACCTCACCGTGTGGCGCGTCATCAACCGGCTGCGCAGCATCGCCGAGCACGGAGGCATGCGCCGCTCGAGCGACCGGCGCGAAAGCACCCATTCGGTGCGCCAGCGCCTGCTCGCCCGCTTCCTGCTCGTGCCGTACCACATCGGCTGGCACCTCGCCCACCACGTCGACTCGGGCGTGCCGTTCCGCAACCTCCCCCGCCTCCACCGCGCGCTGCACGAGGCGGGCTACGTCGACACGACGCTCGAGTACCCGAGCTACCCGGCCATCTGGCGGGCGCTGGCCGCCGAGCGACCGACGGCGCCGGCTGCGAGCGCCTGAGGCGCTGCGTCAGCCCTGGGTCAGCATGACGCCCAGCGTCACCGCGGCCGGTTGGTCGGGCTCGGGCAGGTAGCGCTCGACGTTGACCGTCAGCGGGCGACCGGCGAGCGTCGCGTTCGGATCGCCGCTGAACCATTCGACCTCGCTGAGGTCGGCCGGCGGCTCCGTGGCGGCATAGACGAGCGCACCGCCGGTGTGCTCGGCGGCGTAGAACTCGACCAGACGGTCGTAGTCGGCAGCGGGCGCCTCGACCCGGACGTTGTAGGTGAGCCGCGGCGCGGGCTGGGAGTTGGCCTCGACGTTGAGCTCGACCAGGGACACGCCGTCGGCCACGGGCGCCTCGTCGCGCCAGCCTCCGGCGAAGGTCGACAGCTGTGGCACCTCGGCGACGCGGCGGGTGAGGTCGATGCGCAGGTCGGTGCGCCCCGTCTCGGTCATCGTCGCGTCCATCTCGGGCAGCGCCGTGACGGTCATCGTCGACCACCCCTGCTCGGCCGCTGCCGCCGTGGGCGGGTAGGTGAGGATGACGGCCACATACGGTCCGAGGTCGCTCTCCTCGCGCGTGGCAGCGTCGAACGACTCGTTCGAGAAGGCCGCCTCGAAGGCGGCGAGCACCTCGTCACGACCGCCGGCCGTCGTCGTCCACGCGCTCCACACCTCCTCGAAGCCACCCTCGAAGCCCGACACCACGCCGTACCGCGCGTACGAGAGCAGGGCGTCATCGGGCAGCGGCACCGCCACCGGCAGGGCGAACAGCTCGCTGAACACGCCCGACGCGGCACCCGGCTCGGCGAAGGCGCCGACCACCCGCTCGAAGTCGCCGTCGACGCTGCCGCTCCCCGCCCCGGCGGAGCCCGGCACGGTGCCTGCGGCGATGGTCGTGGGGCCTGCGTCGGGCGCCGCCGGCGCCACGGTGGTGCCGGCCGAGCCCGCCGAGGTGTCGGCTGGTTCGGCCAGCTCCGAGCCGCACGCTGCGCCGACGAGGGCGGCGACGACGAGGGAGCACGTGGTGAGCAGGCGGTGGCGCATGGGACAAACGTACGCCCTTCGACCATCGCGGAAACCTCACCCCAGGGTTTCCACTATGGCGATAGTGGAAATACACTGGAGGCCCGTGAGCCCCCTGTTCCAGATCGACGAGCTGCACGCCCGACCCTCCGAAGCCGACGAGTCGGTGCCCGACATCCTGCGCGGCCTGTCCCTGACGGTCGGCGCCGGCGAGGTGCACGCCATCATGGGCCCGAACGGCTCGGGCAAGTCGACGTTGGCCAGCACCCTGCTCGGATCACCCGAGTACACCATCACCGCCGGCCGGATCCTCTACCAGGGCGACGACATCACCGACTGGCCGACCGACGTGCGCGCCAAAGCCGGCATGTTCCTCGCCTTCCAGTACCCGCAGGAGATCCCCGGCGTGTCGGTGATCCAGTTCCTCCGCCAGGCACTGTCGGCGCGCAAGGGCATCGATCTCTCGGTGCTCGAGCTGCGGCTGGCGACCATGGACTGGATGAAGCGCCTCGGCATGGACAGCTCGTTCGTCGACCGCTACCTGAACGAGGGGTTCAGCGGTGGCGAGAAGAAGCGCAACGAGATCATGCAGATGGCCATCCTCGAGCCCGAGCTGGCCGTGCTCGACGAGACCGACTCGGGCCTCGACATCGACGCGCTGCGCATCGTCGCCAAGGGCATCCGCGAGGTCCGCGTCGACCGGCCGAGCATGGGCGTGGTGCTGATCACCCACTACCAGCGGTTGCTCGACGAGCTGCAGCCCGACCACGTGCACATCCTCGTCGACGGTCGGATCGTGGCGAGTGGAGGGATGGAGCTGGCCGCCCAGCTCGAGCGCGACGGCTACGAGGCGTTCCGGTGACCCTCGACGTCGCTGCCGTCCGGGCCAGGTTCCCGATCTTCGACCGCCAGATCGACGGCCAGGCTCTCGTCTACCTCGACTCGGCGAACACCTCGCAGAAGCCTGCCGAGGTGATCGACGCGATGGCCGACTTCATGCGCCACAGCTACGCGCCGATCAACCGCAGCGCCTACCGCCTGGCCGCCGAGGCGACCGACGCGTTCGAAGGTGCGCGCACCAAGGTCGCTCGCTTCATCAACGCCCGCCGCGCCCACGAGGTGGTGTTCACCAAGAACGCCACCGAGAGCCTCAACCTGGTCGCGTTCGCATGGGGCCGCGCCAACCTGCAGGCCGGTGACGCCGTGGTGCTCACCCACATGGAGCACCACGCCAACATCGTGCCGTGGCACATGCTCG
>DAINND010000232.1:0-5189 GCA_036736065.1 Ilumatobacteraceae bacterium | reverse complement strand
CCGCTGGCGCTGCGCGCCATGGTCGCGCCGACCGCACGCAACAGCCCGATCTCACCGTCGCGTTCACTGATCGCGTGCGCCGTTGTGTTGGCGACGCCGAGCAGGGCGATGAAGCCCGCCAGGTAGAGCATGCCGTCGATGAAGTTGCGGAAGGCGTCGACCTCACTGCCGCTGTTCGCGACATGCACGGCGCGAGTGGCGAGGAACGATCCGGGCGTGGCCCGGACCAGGGCACGTACGGCCTGTTCGGCTTGCACCGCATCACCTTCGCCGATGCCGACGAGCACCAGCGAGTCGAGGAGGCCGCCGACATGGTCGTTCAGCACGCCGCGGTCGACGAAGTAGGCCGGGGCGTCGAACCCACCGGTGCTCCTGGCGACGACCGCCACGATCGGCGCCTCGAGCGTGGATCGCTCGAACTCGACCACCAGCGTGTCGCCGAGGAGCGACGGGTCATCGCCGACCACGGCGATACCGCCTGACCGCAGGTCGCCGAGATCGCCGGCGACCAGATCGAGGTCGAACAGCGACGGGAGCGCCGCACTGTCGATCCCACCGAGCGCGGCGGGCTCGCCGGCCATGATCCCCTCGGCGATGGCGAGCGAGGCGACCGACTCCACCTCCGGCAGCGCCGCGATCCGACTGATCAGGGTGGGATCGATCGTCGCGAAGTCGGGTGTTGCCGAGGTGACCACCAGATCCGCTCGCAGCCCCTCGCGGACATCGGTGCCGATGGCGGTCGTGAGCGCGCTGGCGATGCCGGAGAACATCGTCACCATGGCGGTGCCCAACATCAGCGCCAGCGCGGTCGACGACGCACGACGAGGGCTCGACGCGAGGTTGCCCGCTGCGATCACGCCCCGCACCCCCGCCACCCGGCGGGCGAGCGGTGCGCTCCAGCGAGCGGCAGCGGTCACGATCGCCGGTCCGCACAGCACGAGCGCAGGGATGATCGCCGAGGTGAGCACGAGCCATGTTGCACTGGTTCGTGCCACTGCCACCACGCCGCCGGCAACGGCGACCGCCGCCATCACGAGCCCGATCCGGGTGCGCGTGGTGCTCACGACCCGGGGCTCCGCAGCGCTGTCGCGCAACGCCTCGATCGGCGGCGTCGCTGCCGCGCGTCGGGCCGGGATCCAGGCCGAGAGCAGCGTGGCGCCGATCCCGACGGCCGCGGCGATCACGACCGAGGCCGGCTGCACGATCGATGGACCGGTGAGCAGGGTCACTCCGGTCAGCCCCACCAGCCAGCGGAGCACACCCACGCCGGCGAGACCGAGCAGCAGGCCGAGCGCTGTCGCCACCGTGCCGATGACCAATGCCTCGATCACCACGCCACCGAGCACCTGACGCCGTTCTGCGCCGATGGCCCGCAGCAGCCCCGACTCGCGTCGACGACGGGCGACAGTGAGCGCGAACGTGTTGAAGATGATGGTCACACCGATCAGCACGGCGATCACGGCGAACGCCAGGAGGAAGACGGTGAGGAACTGCAGCGGTGATGTCGCTGCGGCCTGCATCGTCCGGATGTAGGCAGGCCCGGCCGTCACCTCGGCGTCGGGCAGCGCCGAGAGCCGAGCGAGCACCGCGGCCGGATCGGAGCCGTCCTCGATGTCGACGAGCACCTCGGTGGGAGTGGCGGCGTTCAGCCACGCGGACACCGCAGGTTCGGGCACGAGCACCGTGCGCTGCAGCGGTGCGGTGTCGGCCGAGGCGAAGGTGGCGATCCCGGTGACGGTTGCGTCGTGCATCCCCGGCGGGGCGAGGACCTGCACCACATCGCCCGGCGCGACCCCGGCGGCGCGCGCGAGGGACCGATCGATCACGACCTCGCCGATAGCGGTGGGAGCGCGACCGGCGCTGAGCCGGAACGGATTGAGCGCCGGGTCGGCGATCCAGTTCCGGCCGACATCGCTCGCCGTGCCCGTGCCGACCGACGACCCGTCGACGACCAGCTTGGCGAAGCCAGCCCACTGTGCAGCGGCCCCTGCGATGCCGTCGACCGCCGACACCCGATCGACGATGTCGGGATCGAGCGACCGCCGGACCGAACCACCCAGCTCGCCCGGGCCTCCGTCGGACTCGCCGAGAACGACACCCTGCACCACGGCATCGGTGCCGGCCAGGGCCTCCGCGATGTCGTCGCCCGCACGGCCCTGCATCGAGTCGGACAGCACCAGCGTGGCGACGAGGAAGGCGACCGACAACATGATCGCCACACCGGTGAGCAGGAAACGACCTCGACTGGCGAGCACGCTCCGAGTTGCGCTCCTCATCATCTCGATCATCGTGCGAGCCCCTTCATCACATCGAGCAGCCCTTCGGCCGACGGATGCTCGACGACGTCGTGGACACGGCCGTCGACCACGAACACGACCTGATCCGCCCACGCCGCAGCGTTGGGGTCGTGGGTGACCATCACGATCGATTGCCGGTGGACGTCCACCGCCGAGCGGAGGAAGCCGAGGATCTCCTGGCCGGTCCGGGTGTCGAGGTTGCCGGTCGGCTCGTCGGCGAACACCACCTGCGGCCGAGTGACGAGCGCTCGGGCAACTGCGACGCGCTGCTGCTGACCTCCCGACAACTCCGTCGGCCGATGGTGCAGGCGGTCACCGAGGCGCAGCAGCGACACGACCTGGTCGAACATCTCCGCCTGCGGCCGACGACCCGACAGGGTTGCCGGCAGACAGATGTTCTCCTCGGCCGTCAGCGTCGGCACGAGGTTGAATGCCTGGAAGACGAAGCCGATGCGCTCGCGCCGCAGCAGCGTGAGCTCCCGATCGTCGAGGGTCGACAGGTCGGTGGCGCCCACGAAGGCACTGCCCGACGAGAGGCGATCCAGTCCGGCGGCGCAGTGCATCATCGTCGACTTCCCGGAGCCCGACGGTCCCATCACGGCCGTGAACCGACCGGCCGGGAAGGCGATGGACACCTCGTCGAGGGCCACGACTGCGGCTGGGCCGGAGCCGTATCGCTTGACGGCGCCGACCAGCGTCGCTGCAGCATCGTCGGAACGTGAGAGGAGGGTGCCCTCGAACGCTCGATCGACGACGGTGGAAGGTGGATGGGTGGACACGAGACCTCCGATACGTGGTTGGTGCCCATCACGATGACGGAGGCGGCCGCACGGCGCATCCGCCCATGGGAGGTGACGCGTACTCGCACAGGAGTACCGGTGCAGGGTCGTCGTCGGTGTCGATCACCAGTCGCCGGGCCATCGCAGGAGACTCGCGCGAGCGTGTCAGCGCTCAGGGAGCCGCTTCGACCGGACGTCCCGCCCCAGGGCAGCAGTGCGTCCCGTTCACCGAGCGCCCCCCTCACTCGGGTCGTACGTCGGCCATGCGGTGAGCTGCTCCCGATTCGCCCTCGCTCGTCGGGCGAGGCTGCGCAGCTGGCGCACGTGGTCGACGGCACCCGTGGACGACGGTGTGAGCGTTCCCCGGCGGGCCGTCACGTGCAACACCCCCCGCTGCACGTCGCCGCGAAGCCCGAGTTGGCGCAGGTCGCGCATTGCCGCATCCTCGACGTGCACGAGCAGCAGCGCCGGCCCGTCGGGCACCGCTGCAGCGAGGTCGCCGCGCTCGGCAGCGAGGTCGTCCGGCTGGGGCAGGTTCGCAGTGCTCAGCCGGCCGGCCGCGTCGAGGTGAGTGACCGTCGTGCCGTCACCGCACGGTTGATCGGTGACCGCATCGACGGAGATGCGCATGATGACCCGCCCGACGTACCAGGGCAGCACCCTGCGATGGAGGGGTAGCGCCAGCAGCGACCGCGACGGTGGGTACTTCACGATCTCCTGCGACCGGATGAAGCGGTCGAACCAGCGCGACGTCGGATCGACCTCGACCGACGCGGTCCCACTGACACTGACACCACCCGCCGAGAGCGCGACCCGCGGGTCCCGACGGATGGCTGCAGCCTTGTCGATCAACGCGAGCGTCGACGTGACGACGACGGTGCCGTCGACCACATAGGGGGTGACGGCAAGAGCGTTCGGGAGACCGGAGCCGGTCACATGGCCGAGCACACCGACAGCGGCGCCATCGATCTGAGCAAGCTGCTGTTCGGACAACATGGCGAGCACCATAGGCCCGTATCAGTTGTTACGCAACGGTTGATATGCATCAGCTGGATGTCGCAGCTATCCTGCCGACGTGCCCAGGCAGATCGATCACGACGAGCGACGGCGAGAGATCGCGGCTGCGACCTGGCGAGCGATCGACGAGCTCGGCGTGGACGGCACGACGATGCGCGCGATCGCCGACCGGGCCGACTGCACGATCGGGCGGCTCAACCACTACTTCGCGTGCAGGGAGGACCTCCTCGTCGCCGCGCTCCGCCATGCCCATGAACGCGCCGCAGCGCGGATGGTGACGGCGATAGCCGGACGGTCAGGACGCGAGGCGGTGCGCGCCGTGCTGCTCGAGGCGCTCCCCCTCGACGACGAGCGGCGAACCGAGTGGAAGGTGTGGCTCACCTTCTGGGCGCAGGCGATGACCACCGAGTCGCTGCGACGTGAGCACGCTCAGCGCTACCACGAGTGGCGCGCCCTGGTCGGCACCCTCGTCGCCGCCGCCGCCCCGGCCATGCGCCGCACCCAGCTGGAACGGACCACCGACACCCTGCTGGCAGTCGTCGACGGCATCGGCATCCAGACGCTGATGGCGGCAGGGCCCGACGAGCTCCGCTCGGTGCGGCGGGTGATCGACACCACGCTCGATGCGTTGCTCGCGGCATCGCACGGCTGACGGAACGGGCTCGGCACTGTCAGAAGGCGCCGGGCGCCTCGACGCGCACGAGGTGCGCGCCGCCCGCCTGCTGGGCTGCGCGCACCGCAGCGGTGAGCGCCGCCGGTGATGACACGGAGGTGGCCGACCAGCCGAAGCCGCGGGCGATCATGACCGGGTCGGTGGAGCTGACGTCGACACCCATGCGCGGCGCGTCGACGTCGTCGAACGACTGGCGGATCTGCCCGTACCCGCGGTTGTCCCACAGCACGAGCACCAGGTCGAGGCGCTCGTCGACGGCCGTTGCCATCTCGGCGACGGTGAACAACCAGCCGCCATCGCCGGCGAGGGCCATCACCGGCCGGGAGCGGTCGACGTTCGCGGCGCCGATCGCCATCGGCAGCGCGCAGCCGAGCGTGCCGAGCCCGTAGGGCGCGAGCCACGACCGTGGTCGCTCGCAGGGCA
>DAINND010000231.1:0-5231 GCA_036736065.1 Ilumatobacteraceae bacterium | reverse complement strand
AGCTGATCGACCTCGTGAACGTGAAGGTGAACATCGAGGGCTACAAGGACATCCCCGAGGGCATCACGACGATCGCGCAGAGCTGGAGCGCCGATCCGATCAACAGCGTGCTCGCCTACCTGCCCGACGGCGTCTCGGCCGATGTGATCGGGTACTGGCATCCCCCGTCGGACCGCTACGTCGTCACCAACGACTCGATGGGCGTGCTCACCGATGCCGAGCACCCGGTGCTCGCCCACCTCTACATCAACTACCTGATGGACAACGCTGTGGCGGAGAAGAACTTCGGCTGGACCGGATACCTCCCGGCTCTCACCAAGCTCGACGCCACCTACGTGATCGACCAGGGCTATGTGCCCGACCACCTGCGCAATGCCGTGCCGACCAATGACGACATCGCGAACGGCCTGCGCTTCCGCCCGCTGTCCACCGAAGGCGACGCACTCTACGAGGCAGCGTGGTCGACCTTCACGGCTGGCGGCTGAACCGGGTGCGCGCCGACACCGACGCTCGGCCCACCCGTGCTCGACGACAGCGCACCGGGCTGTGGTCGCTCTTCGCGCTCCCCGGCGTGGCATGGCTCTCGGCGCTGTTCATCGTGCCGATCTACGCCGTCGCCGCCGTCGCATTCGGCTCGGTCGACCCGATCCTGCGCACACCCGAGCCCATCTGGAACCCGTTGCAGTGGGACGTCTCCGCGATGAGCCGGGTGCTCGACCGGATCTTCGGCGGTGACCTGCAGGCCACCTTCGTGCGCACCTTCGCCTTCGTCGGCGTGGCGCTCGTCGGATGCATCCTCATCGGCTACCCGATCGCCTACTACGTGGCCCGCCGGGCCGGTCGCTGGCGGGGCCTCGTGCTCGTGCTGCTCGTGCTGCCGTTCTGGAGCAGCTACCTCATGCGGATGATGGCCTGGACGAACCTGCTGCAGGTCGACGGGTACGTCAACCGGGCCCTCGAATGGCTGCACGTCCTCGACGAGCCGAGGACCTGGCTCGACGGCGACTGGCCGGCCGTGGTGATCGGCCTCGTCTACGGCTACGTGCCGTTCTTCATCCTCCCGCTCTACGCCGCCCTCGAGCGCATCGACGGTCGGCTCATCGAGGCGGGCCGCGACCTGGGCGCCTCGCCGTGGCGCACCTTCCGCAGCGTCACCCTGCCGCTGTCGGTCCCGGGGCTGATGGCGGCGAGCGTCATCACGGTGCTGCCGATGTTCGGCGACTACTACACCAACACCTACCTGACGAGCGGATCGCCTCGCGTCGAGATGGTCGGCAACCAGATCGAGTACTACCTGCGCGGCACGAGCCAGCCCCAGACCGGCGCATCACTCACCCTGGTGCTCATGGCGATGCTGCTCGTGCTGATGGTGTACTACCTCGTGTCGACAGCGCGGCAGCAGCGCGCGGTGGCCCGATGAGCCGCCGCCGGCGCCCCACGGCGCCAGTGCTCGCCCTGCTGACGGCGCTCTACGTCGTGTGGTCGCTCGCCCCGGTGCTCGTCGCCGTGCGGATCTCGTTCAACTCGGGCAAGAGCCGCTCGTCGTTCCAGTCCCCCTCGATGCGCTGGTACTGGGGCGACCCGACCGCATCGGTGTGGCACGACGACGCCCTGCAGCAGGCGCTGTTCAACACGTTGCGGCTCGCCGCCCTCACGATCCTCATCGCAGTGCCCCTCGGCGTGGCGATGGCGATCGGCCTGCAGCGCTGGCGCGGCCGGGCGTCCGCAGCGTCCAACGGGCTCATGCTCGCCCCGATCGTGACACCGGAGATCGTGTTCGGGGTCGCCCTGTTCCTCACGATGACGCAGATCTACCGCGGCATCCCCGGGGGGATCACCGCGCAGCTCCTCGGCCACGTCACCTTCACCCTGTCCTTCGTCGTCGTGATCATCCGCGCCAGGCTGCTCGCCATCGGCGACGACTACGAGCTCGCGGCTCGCGACCTCGGCGCGACCCGACTCCAGGCGGTCCGGCTGGTGCTGCTCCCCCTGCTGTGGCCGGCGATCTTCGCCGCCGCGATGGTCACCTTCGCGACCTCGGTCGACGACTTCGTCATCTCGTCGTTCCTGTCGACGGGCGCGTCCACCGAGACCGTGCCGATCAAGATCTACTCCGGCGCCAGGGCCGGATCGACCCCTGCCCTCAACGCCTTGGGCACGGTGATGTTGGTGATCACCCTCCTCGCCGTCGTCCTCGCCGGGCTCGTGCTGCGTCTCACCCGCCGCCGCGGCGACCACGCCGCCAGCCTCGCCTCGATCAGGGCCTGAGCGCCCGACGCTGCTACCGCCGGTGGCCGTGCGGAGGCGCTGTGTGCCACCGGCCGCAGGCCTTCTGCCATCATGGCGCCATGACCCTGACCGAACCGCCGGCAGTCGCGCGCCGCTTCGTGCGCGCCGACGGGCCCGACAAGGTGACCGGCAGCGGCCGGTACACCGCCGACCTCACGCTCACCGGGATGCTCGCCGCGAAGTTCCGCTATGCCGAGGTGAGCCACGCCAGGATCACCCGCCTCGACGTCAGCGCGGCACGCGCCCTGCCCGGGGTGTTCGCCGTGCTCACGGCCGACGACGTCCCCGACGTGCGCTTCGGCCCCTTCGTGCAGGACCGCACGCTGTTCGCCCGCGACGTGGTCCGCTTCGAGGGTGAGATCGTCGCTGCGGTGGCCGCAGTCGACTCGGCCACGGCACAGCGCGCCATCGACGCGATCGTCGTCGAGTACGAGCTGCTGCCGGTGGTGACCGACCTCGAAGCGGCGCTCACCCCCGGGGCCCCGCTCGTGCACCCCGACTGGGGGTCGTACGGGGCGATGGACGCGGTGGTCCGCGAGGGCAACGACGCCTCCTACTCCTCCATCAGCAAGGGTGACGCCGACGCGGCGATGTCGGGGGCCGAGGTGGTGGTGAGCCGCAGGTACGTCGCCGACGCGTCGCACGCGGCGCCGATCGAGCCTCGCGCCGTGGTGGCCCAGTGGGAGGGCGAGAAGGTCACCATCTGGTCGGCCACCCAGGTGCCCTTCGACGCCCGAGCAGGCGTGTGCGAGACCCTCGGCCTTCCCACCAACCGGGTGCGCATCGTGGTCCCTCACCTCGGCGGCGGCTTCGGCGGCAAGTGCGGCTTCCACTACGAGGCCCACGTCGCTGCGCTGGCCCGCGCGGCCCGCCGTCCCGTTCGCCTGGTGTTCAGCCGTCGCGAGGAGTTCGTCGCCCCCGACCGGCGCCGCGAGGGCATGGTGATCGACATCACGACCGGCCTCTCCCGCGACGGGCGCATCATCGCCCGGATCGCCACGGTCCACATCGACAACGGCGCCTACACCGCCGACTCCGGGTTCTTCTCGCAGCTCGCCGCCATGCACGTGTCCGGCCCCTACCGGATCCCGGCGCTGCGCGTCGAGGCACACCTCGTCTACACCAACCACCAGCCGTCCGGCTCGGTGCGCGCACCGACAGCGCCCCAGGCCTGCTGGGCCGTC
The DNA here is from genome assembly GCA_036736065.1 of Ilumatobacteraceae bacterium. Lineage (GTDB taxonomy): Bacteria > Actinomycetota > Acidimicrobiia > Acidimicrobiales > Ilumatobacteraceae > VFMC01. Next base: position 1,758 of record DAINND010000231.1, on the reverse strand, counting down.
GAGACCCACACCGACGAGCTCGCCGCAGCGGTGGGGCTCGATCCGGTCGAGTTCCGGCGACGCAACGCGGTCGACAGCGGCGTGGAGGGCCCGAGCGGCCAGGTCTACGACGAGATCGGCCTGCAGCAGTGCATCGAGGCCGCCACTCGTGCGGCCGGCTACGGCGATCCACTGCCCGAGGACGAGGCCATCGGCGTCGCCATCGGCTGGTGGCCGAGCTTCTCGGCGCCGTCGGGGGCCTACGTCAAGCTCGACGCCGACGGCTCCGGCCAGATCATCACCGGCGCCCAGGAGTGCGGCACCGGCGCCGTCATGACGCTGCGCCAGCGCGCGGCCGACGAGCTGGGCATGGACCCGACCGACTTCCAGCTCGTCTACCAGGACACGTCCGCCGCCCCCTACGACATGGGCGCAACCGGATCGCAGACGCTGTTCAACAACGGCCGTGCGGTCATCAACGCAGCCCAGCAGGTGGCCGAGCAGCTGCGCCGTCTCGCCGCCGAGCAGCTCGAGGCTGCAGAGGCGGACATCGTGCTGGCCGACGGCCGGGCGTCGGTGGCCGGCTCGCCGGGCGCGTCGATCCCGATCGCCGACCTCGCGGCCCTGGCTCAGGGAGGCGAGCTGCTCATCGGCCACGGCTCGGGCCAGCCGCCGTCGGCGCCGCCGCTCGCCGGATCGAGCTGCGTCGGCGACGTGGGCATGGCGGTATGGATCGCGCCGCAGTTCTCCTGCCACGCCGTACGGGTGCGCCTCGACCGCGAGACCGGAGTGGCCCGGGTGCTGCACGTCAGCACTGCACACGACTCGGGGACGATCCTGAACGAGCTCGGTGCGCTCGGCCAGGTGGAGGGCGGTGTGCTCATGGGCATCGGCCAGGCGCTCACCGAGGGCACGCGCTACGACGACGAGGGGCGCCAGCGCAACGCCGGGTTGCTCGAGTACAAGCTCCAGACCTGCGCCGACGCGCCCCGGATCGACACGACCTTCGTCGAGATCCCTACGCCCGATGCCGGGCCCCGTGGCGCGAAGGGGCTCGCCGAGGCGCCCAACGTCGCCACTGCTGCAGCCATCTCGAACGCACTCGCCAAGCTCGTCGGACGTCCGGTGCGCCAGCTGCCGATGACCGCGGAGCGGGTCTGGGACGCACTGCACGAGGACACGACGCAATGAGGTTCACCACGGCCACCACCGTCGACGACGCTCTCGTCGCGCTCGCCGAGGGGGCACGCCCGGTCGCCGGCGGGAGCGATCTCGTCGTCGGCGCCCGGCAGGGCAAGGCCCCGCTGCCCGAGCACCTCGTCGCGATCGACCGGCTCGACGCGCTGCGGCACATCACCGAGACCACCGAGGGCATCAGCATCGGCGCGCTCGTCTCACACCACGACCTCGAGCGCCACCCGCTGGTGCTCGCCTCGGCCACCGGCATCGCCGACGCCAGCGCTCTCGTCGGGTCGCCGTCGACACGCAACGTCGGCACCGTGGGCGGCAACGAGATGAACGGCTCACCGGAGAAGGAAACGGGCGCCCCTCTCGTCACGCAGGGGGCGCAGGACGAGCAGCGCTGTTGCGGAGAGCACGATGTCGAGCGCGCGCGTGACGCCGGCGTACCAGTCGCTGGCGTCGTGGGCGTCGCGCCCGCTGCGCGAATACTCAGGCGAGAAGATCTCCGAGATCGGTCGTACACGGACGGTGGCGGTCGCCTCCGTGTCCCAGATCACATTCGGCCCGATGGCCTCGACTGGACCACGCTGCGTCCGC
>DAINND010000230.1:0-5241 GCA_036736065.1 Ilumatobacteraceae bacterium | reverse complement strand
GCAACAACGGCTGCCCGCTCGGCAACCTGATCCCCGACTGGAACGACCTCGTCTATCGCGACCACTGGCGCGACGCCATCGATCGCTTGCATGCGACGAACAACTTCCCGGAGTTCACCGGCCGGTTGTGCCCGGCGCCGTGCGAGAGCGCCTGTGTGCTCGGCATCAACCAGGATCCCGTGGCCATCAAGCAGGTCGAGGTCGAGATCATCGATCGCGCCTGGGAAGAGGGCTGGGTCACGCCGCAGCTGCCCTCGGTGCGCACCGGCAAGCGGGTGGCCGTGGTCGGCTCCGGCCCCGCCGGCCTCGCAGTGGCTCAGCAGCTCACGAGGGCGGGCCATGACGTGGTGGTGCTCGAGCGCTCCGACCGGATCGGCGGCCTGCTGCGCTACGGCATCCCCGAGTTCAAGATGGAGAAGCACCATCTCGACCGGCGCATCGAGCAGATGGTGGCCGAGGGCACCGAGTTCCGCACGAACGCCACGGTGGGCGGCAACGTCGACATCGACGTGCTGCTCGCCACCTATGACGCCGTGGTGCTGGCGGCCGGTGCCACAGCGTGGCGCGATCTGCCCGTCCCCGGGCGCGAGCTCGCCGGCATCCACCAGGCGATGGAGTACCTGCCGCTGGCCAACCGGGTGGTCGAGGGCGACCTCGACGAGAGCCCGATCGACGTGGCGGGCAAGCATGTGGTGATCATCGGTGGCGGGGACACCGGCGCCGACTGCCTCGGGACTGCGCATCGGCAGGGTGCAGCCAGCGTGACGCAGCTCGAGATCATGCCGCGGCCCCCCGAGGAGCGGGCCTCGGCCAATCCCTGGCCGACCTACGCGATGGTCTACCGGGTGTCCTCGGCCCACGAAGAGGGCGGTGAGCGGGTCTACAGCATCAACACCGAGCGCTTCCTCGACGACGGTGCCGGTCGGGTGCGGGCGTTGCTCGTCCACGAGGTGGAGCTCGTCGACGGGCGGTTCGAGAAGGTGCCTGGCAGCGAGCGCGAGCTGCCCGCCGATGCCGTCTTCCTCGCGCTCGGGTTCGTCGGGCCGGAGAAGGGCTCGTGGCTCGACCAGCTCGGTGTGCGCTTCGACCCCCGCGGCAACGTCGCCCGCAACGACCAGTACATGACGAACCTCCCGGGCGTGTTCGTCGCCGGGGACATGGGCCGTGGCCAGAGCCTGATCGTCTGGGCGATCGCCGAGGGTCGAGCCTGTGCCGCTGGCGTGGACACGTGGCTGATGGGCGCGAGCGACCTGCCGTTCCCCGTGGCGCCGTCGGCCCGTCCGCTGCAGTAGACGCGACCACTTCGGGTGCCGATGGTCCTACGCTGTTTCCCCATGAGTCATCTTCGGGCCGCCATCGGGATCGGCGTCGTGCTGGGCGCAGCCGCGCTCGGGCTGACGGCGTGCGGGAGCGAGGGCACCACCACCAACACCGCCCCGATCACCATCGGCGCGACCAACTTCGTCACCCTGCCACCCGTGCAGGCGACGCAGGCCCCCGATCCGGGGCCGCAGCTGCAGCCCGGCGACGTGCTCACGGCCGATGGGAGCTACATCATCCAGCCCGGCGACTACCCGTCGACGATCGCTCGCGACTGGGGGCTCTCGTTCGACCAGTTGGCGGCTGCGAACGGCTGGACCCTCGACAGCGCCGGCATGGTGCCGCAGTGGCCTGGTGTCGGCGCCACGATCATCATTCCCGCCGGCGCCAAGGTGCCCGGCACCCCGACCGGCGGCCCGAGCACGACGGCCGCCCCGACCCCAGCCACGACGTCGGCGCCGGTGACCACGGTCGACACCTGCTCGCAGGGCAAGTACGTGATCGAGGCCACCGACACCAGTCGACAGCGGGTCGCCGACAAGTTCGACGTCAGTGTCGCTGCGCTCGACGCGGCCAATGCCGGCACGCCCGGCTACTCGGCGTTCTACCCGGGCCTCGAGATCGTCATCCCGGGCAAGGACTGCTGATCAGACCAGACGGATCGTGAGCTGGTCGACGACGAGCTCCTCGCCGGCCCGGCTCCGATCTGGCGCCACCAGCTCGAGCGCGTCGACCCCTTCACCCGCCTCGCCGGCGGGCTGGAAGCGCACGCCGGCACCGAGCCCGAGCGAGGTCCACCGGTCGCGCATCGCTGCGGGGTCGTGCGCGCCGATCGCCACGCCGGCAATCGCGCTGACGATCGATGTGTCCGCATGGGCGACCCAGCCGAGGCCCGCCCAGCGCCACGAGCCGGCGGGGCTCGGCTGATCGATGCTCACGATCGCGCCACCGATGTCGGCCGGGTGCAGGTGCCGCCCGCGTATCGACGGGAAGTCGCCGCTCCACGCCACTCGCACGCCGTGGCGGCGCACGTGCTCCTCGCGCCGGTCGAGGTCGTCGACCTCGTAGATCGCCATGTAGCCGGTGACGGCCAGGTCGTTGTCGACGCCGCAGCGCTTGTCGAGCAGCCGTCCCGCAGTGGTGGGTGAGGTTGCGGGAGCGACCACCTCGAGGAACTGATCGCCAATGGTCATGAGCGCGTTGACGAGGCCGAACTCGGCGACACCGGGATCGCGAAAGCAGACGCTGAGCCCCAGCTGAGTGCACAGCTGGTCGACGACCGGGTCGAGCTGGCGGGCGGCGATGGCGATCTGGCGCAGGCGGATCATGAGGCGAAGGGTACCGAAGGCGCAGTCGGGGCCTTGCTGCCCGGCAGGCCGATGGCCACGAGCCGCGAGACCGGTGCGTCGTCCCCCCATGGCTCGCCGACGCTCAGCCGCATCCGTCGACCCACGACCTGCAGCACCGTGCGGTGGTCACGGTCGTCGGTGAGCGCGAGGGTGCCCTTGGCGCGCACGATGTCGTCGCTGAACGACGCCACCCACTGCTCGACCTGGACGCGGGTGAGTGGTGCGTCGAGCACCCAGCTCCACGTCGTGTGGTCGGCGTGGGGCTCGTCGTGCGAGTGGTCACAGTCGGGACCGTGGACGTGATCGTCGTCGGTCGTGTGCTGCGGGCCCGCGCCGTGCACGCCGAGCAACAGGGCCGGGGCGACCCTGCCCTCGCTCGCCCCGACGACGGCCGACTCGGGGGCCAGGGCCCCCAGCCGCTCGCGCACAGCGGCCTCGCGTGACGAGTCGACGAGGTCGAGCTTGTTCAGCACCACCACGTCGGCGGCTCGCAGCTGCGAGCGGATGGTGCGCCCGAGGTACGGGTGCTCTGCGCGCGACTCGATGGTCTCGGCATCCACGACCACCACCACTGCATCGAGACGGAATCCCGGAAGTGCGACATCTCTGGCGATGGCCGTGGGATCGGACACCCCGCTCGCCTCGATGACGAGCAGCTCCGGCGGGTTCGGGCTCGCCCCGATGCCCAGCAGCATCTGTTGCAGGGTGCCGGAGAGGGTGCAGCACACGCAGCCGTTGCCGAGCGACAGGGTGCCACCGTCACTCGACACGATGAGGTCACGGTCGATGTTGATCGATCCGAAGTCGTTGACCAGTACCATCGTGCGCCGGCCCGTGCCGACGCGCAGCAGGTGGTTGAGCAGCGTGGTCTTCCCCGCGCCGAGGTAACCGCCGATCACTGTGACGTCGATCGGCGTGTCCTCGAGGTCGGAGCCGGAGGCGGGAGATGTCGGGTCCATGGTCGATCGGCAGCACTGTACCGAAGGGGCGGGCCGGAGAGCGCGAAGAGTAAAGCAATTGCTTGATACCATCCGCGCCGTGGCGAGGGATCGAGCGCCGTCGACGTCGTCGGGTGCTGCCACGGGAGGAACTGACATGGACACGCTGTACACCGGGGGCCGGATCCTGACGATGCGGGGCGCGACCCCCGAGTACATCGAGGCCGTAGGGGTGACCGACGGGACGATCACGTTCGTCGGGCCAGCGGCGGAAGCCGAGCAGCACGCCGACGCGTCGACGGCCCGCGGCGCCCTGGCCGGGCGCACCATGCTGCCGGGCTTCATCGATGCCCACGGGCACATCGTGGTCGCCGCGCACCAGCTCGAGCAGGCGTGGCTCCGTGGCGAGGGCGTCACCAACATCCCGGAGATGATCGCAGCGTTGAAGGCCAAGGCGATCGAGAACGACGTCAAGCCGGGGGACTGGATCGTCGGTGCCGGCTGGCACCCGTCGGTGCTCGCCGAAGGCAGGTATCCGACAGCCGACGAGCTCGACCTCGTCTCCACCGAGCACCCCGTGATGGCCATCCACGCCTCGGGGCATCAGGCCTCGTTGAACCACAAGGCTCTCGAGGTGGCCGGCTACCTTCCCGGGTGTGCCGACCCCAAGGGCGGTGTCATCTGGCGTGTCGAGGGGACCGACATCCCCAACGGCTACATCGAGGAGTCACCGCTGTTCTACGTGCGCTCGCTGATGCCACCGCTCTCGCCCGAGAAGTACGCGCCGCTCATGGACCGGGCGATGAGCCAGTGGGCCTCGTACGGCTTCACGACGGCATCGGAATGCTGCGTCGGGATCACACCCGACGACTTCGACGTCATCGAGGGGACCCTTGCCGCCGGGCCACTGAAGATCGATGTCCTCACCTATGCCGAGCCACAGATGCTGCCGAAGGCGCTCGAGGTGCTGGGCGAGGAGCGGGTCGGCACCTACGTCGACGGACTGCGTCTGGGCGGCATCAAGCTGTTCCTCGACGGCTCGCTCGGTGGGGCCACCGCCTGGGTCACCCAGCCCTACGTGGGCATGGAGGGCCAGCCCAACGACTGCGGTGTTGCGCGCATGACCGACGATGAGCTGATCGCCCTGTTCGACGAGTTCTACCCGAGCCGGTTCCAGGTGCAGGCGCACCAGAACGGTGATGCCGCGATCGACCAGTTCCTGCTCGCCGCCCGGACGGCGATCGAGAAGTACGGCAAGCTCGACAAGCGGCCCATCGCGATCCACTGCCAGATCGCCCGACCCGAGCAATGGCCGATGTTCGACGAACTGGGCGTGATCCCGAGCCTGTACCCCTCGACCATGCCCGAGCAGATCGAGGTGGTCGCCAAGGTGGTCGGCGACCGGATCAACCTGCACAACGCCTGCGGCACCGTCGAGGAGGCCGGGGTGCTCTGGACCTCGCACAACGACGCCCCGCTGTTGTTGCCTGACGCGATGGCCATGGTCGACGGTGCCGTCAACCGCCGGTCGCGCGCGCCCGGGACCGCCAACGCCACCGAGGTGGCGGCCTAGGTGTACGCGGCGCAGCGGTGGAGCACGGTGTTGATCACGTGGGATGAAGCGGAAGTCCTGG
>DAINND010000229.1:0-5340 GCA_036736065.1 Ilumatobacteraceae bacterium | reverse complement strand
CGCCCCTCCACCACGCAACCGGGCCCACGCGGTACCCTGGCGACGTTGTCGTCTACCTCGGCGAGTGAGGCCCGTTCGCACCCATGGGACTGTTCCGGAAGAAGCAGACGGTCGATCCTGTCGACTTCTTGGTGCTGCAGAACGAGATCGCGCATCTGAAGGAGCGGCTCGAAGCTGCCGAGCAGGCCAAGGTGATCCTCGAGGACCAGCTCGGCGCCCTCGCTGCGACGACGATGGTCCTGTCGAACGGCAACCGCAGCGACGCCACCGACATCGTCGAGCAGCTCGAGGCGATCCAGCAGCGCCTCGATGCCTCCGAGGCCGTGGGCAGCAAGGTCGACGCGCTCCACCGCCGGGTGATCGACGTCGAGAACCGTCAGGCCACCGCCGTCGACGCCGAGCAGATCGCCCAGCTCGGGCTGCTCCAGGCCAACGGCGGGCAAGGCCAGGTGATGGACCAGGAGCTGCTCACCCAGCTCGCCGAGCGGGTCGAGCAGGTGGCCCAGCTGGCAATGGCCCCCGCCCAGCCCGACGATGTGCTCGCCGCACGGTTGCTCGACCTCGAGCGGACCGCCACCAGTGTCGAGGCGCTCAACCGCCAGGTCGCCGTGCTCACCACCACGGTCAGCGCCCACAGCGGCGTGGTCGAGCAGCTCGAGTCGCGCGCCCGTCAGGCCGAGGAGCTGGCCCGCCAGGTGGCCGAGCTCGGCGAACGGGCCACGGCGCACGCCGAGATGTCCGGCCAGCTCGGTGAGCTCACCGAACGGATCGCCGAGCTGCAAGCCCAGGGGGCCCAGGCCGACGAGTTGCGCGCCCGGCTCGAGCAGGTCGCCGCAGCGTCGGCGGCCAACGGCGACCACGCCCGCCACGAAGCCCAGCTGGCCGCCCTCGACGAGCTGACGCAGCGCATGGCCGCCACCGAGGCAGAGGCGACCCGGGCCCGCGAGCACGCCGCCCAGCTCGAGCAGCGGCTCACCCACATGGGCACCGAGCTCACCAACCAGCTCGGCGAGCTGGGTCGCGAGCTCGACAGCCTGGCCGCCCGCCCGGCCGACGCCGCCGGCGCACTCGATCCCCAGGTGCTCGAGACCCTGCGCGCCGGACAGGTGAAGCTCGCCGCCGAGCAGGCGCGCCACGAGATCACCTTCCGCGAAGATCTCGCTGCGATCGCCGAGCAGCTGCGCCAGCTGCGTCAGGCTGCGACACCCCAGGCGGGCTAGTCGCCCAGCTGCTCGAGCGCCTGGCGCACCAGCTCACGCGCCTCGGCGGTGAGCTCGGCGTACTTGGCGAAGTCCGGCAGCGCCTCGTCGGCCTGTCGGAACAGCTCGTCGGCACGGGCCAACAGCTCGGCAGGGGTGCCCGTCGGCGGCTCGGTCGGCGCGGTCGGCTCCGTCGGCGCGGTCGGCGCGGTCGGCCCGACCCCGACGACATCGCCGATCTCGGCGCTGAAGCCGGGGAAGAGCTTGGCAAGCACCTCCTCGAGGTCGGACCCGAACGCAGCCTTGCCCTGATAGGAGGCGAGGACGAAGCGATACGACACCTGCCGGGTGGAGCCCGACTGCACGTAGAGCGGCCGGAGGTAGAGCAGGCCGTCACCCACCGGCACCAGCTGCAGGTCGCCGTAGAAGACCTCGGAGGCCTGCTGGTTGAGCAGCGTGATCTGCTGCGAGATGGAGACGTCGTTCTCGATGGTCGCGGCCACCGTCGCCGGGCCGTCGACCGTCCCACCGACGACGTAGGCCGTCAACTGGCCGTACGTGTCCGGATCACTGCTCGCCGTCATGAACGCCTGCAGCTCGGTGCGGTTGTCGTTGGTGCTGAACGGCACGAACGGGCGCAACAGCTGGAACTCGGCCTCGTCCTGCCCGGGGGCCCGGAACATCGAGTAGTACGGCACGAACCGGGCCGTGCCGGCCTCGGCCGCGAAGTCGGCGCGGTCGATGGTGGGGTCGATCACCGTCACCGACGTGCCGTTCGATGCCTCACGCGGCTGGATCGACGGGCCTTGGGCCACCGACCAGGCACCTGCGCGATCGAAGAACTCCTCCGGTGGCAGGCGGTACTTCGAGTAGTGCGCGGTCTGCACGCGGAACAGGTCCTCCGGGTAGCGGAGGTGATCGGCCAGCCCGTCGGGCATCTCGTCCATCGGCACGAACAGGTCGGGGAAGGCCCCCTGCCAGGCGCGCACCACCGGGTCGGACGTGTCGGTCGCGTAGAACACCATCGAACCGTCATAGGCGTCGACGGTGGCCTTCACGCTGCTGCGGATGTAGTTGAAGGGGAACCGGATGCCGCTCGAATCGGTGAGCTGCGACATGTCGGCGTTCTGCGAGTAGGGGTAGCGGTCCGAGGTGGTGTAGGCGTCGACCACCCAGAGCACCCGGCCGTCGAGCGACACCGGATAGGGGTCGCCGTCGAAGGACAGGAACGGCGCCACGGTGCGCACTCGGTCGCGCACGTCGCGGATCGACAGCAGGCGCGAGTCACCGTCGATCGCCCCCGACACGAGCAGGTTGTAGTCGAGGAAATGCAGGGCGAACGCGAGGCGGCGGATGAACGAGCTCATCTGCACGCCACCCTCGCCCTCGTAGGGCTCGGCGGCCGGCTGTCCGGGGCACGGCTCTTCGGTGACGGTGGTGCCCACCACGGCATACCCCGTCAGGCTCTCGCTGAAGTAGAGCTGGGGACGGTCGAGGGGCACCTCGAGGTAGTCGGGTCGGCCACTCGTCTCGGCTCTGGCCACCGGCGCCTGGATCAGCCCGCAGCCGTGGGTGGAGATGAGGTGACGGCCCTGCCACGACTTGTTGGCGATGCTGTTGAGGTCGAGCTCGCGGGCCGCCATCAGCACCTGCTGCACCCGCCCGTCGACCTCGTAGCGATCGACGTCGAGGTCGCGCACGGTGAGCCCTGAGCGCTGACCCTGGTCGATGCGGAAGCGGTCGACCAGTCGGGCCGGGTTGAGCAGGCGCACGTTCTGGAGCGGTGAGATGTCGTCGGCCAGCTCGGCCGCCGACAGCGTGCCGAACGAGACCTCCTGCTCGACGACCTCTTCGAGCCCGAAGGCCTGCCGGGTGGCGATGACGTTGCGCTCGATGTACTTGGCCTCGCGGTCGCGCTGGTTCGGGTTGACCACCAGCGCCTGGATGGCCGCCGGGTAGATGACGCCGGCGAGCACGGCGAGCACGGCCCACAGGCCGCACGCGGCCATCGGCAGTCGCCACGAGTCGGTCTTGAGCGTCGACAGGAACAGCGCCGCCACCAGCAGGGCGATGAGCGCGAGCAGCACCACGGCGGGCAGCTGCGCCTCGACCACGGAGTAGGTGGCGCCCTGCACGAAGCCGCGCCGCTCGTTGGTGAGCTCGTAGCGCAGCACCCAGTAGTCGGCGGCCTTGACGATGGCCAGGAGCGCGAGCAGCACGGCGAGGTGGGCCTTGGTGGCCCGGCGCACCTTCGGCCGCGGCGGCTGGATGATCACGCCACCGTTGAGGATGTGGGTGACGAGCACCAGCAGCGTGATGAAGACCAACGCTGCGAAGAACCAGTCGAGGGCGAAGGTGATGAACGGCAGGCGGAACACGTAGAAGCCGATGTCGAGACCGAACTGCGCGTCGTCGATGCCGAACGAGGTGCTGTTGCGGAACAGCAGCCACTGCTGCCACTGGCTGGCCACCGGCAGTGCGAACAGCAGGCCGAGCGCCACCGCGACCACGAACCTGGCCAGGCGCAGCCGACGTCCGAACACCTCGTGGAAGCGCTCGACCACGGGGTGCATGTTCGCCGAGAACGTCGCCGGGGCGAGCCGGTCGGCGATGATCAGATTGACCACCGCGACGACGATGAACACCGCCGCGAAGATGACGAACAACAGGATCTGGCTGGTGAGCACACCCCAGAACACGTCGTTGCGCCCGACGCTGTCGTGCCAGAGGTAGTCGACGAAGAAGCCGGACAGGAACCGCGCCGAGAGTGCGAGGACGATGACGACGACGGCGACAGCGATCAGCGCGACGCGTCCGCGGTCGGCGAGACGCTGACGGGCGCGATCGTTCGAAGGGAGATCGGAGGGGGGCCGCATGGTCGGAGGCTACCTGCCGTCGACGACCGGCGAGGGGTCGGGTCAGGTGGCAGTGGGCACGATCATGCACCGGCAACCGGGGTGCGCCGGGGCGCACCGGTGCTCGGTGGGGAACGCTGCTCCGGCGGGGACCGCACCGCCGAGCGTGTTGTCCTCGGCGTCGGCGCAGGCCGGCCCGGCGGGGTCGACGGCCCAGCAGATCGGCGTGCCCGGCGCGATGCCGGCGAGCGCGCCGTGACCGAACGCGACGCGGGCCACGTCGTCGAGGTGCTCGTCGATGCGCTGGTTCTTCCACTCGCGGTAGACGGGGCGGATCAGCGACGACAGTTCGTCGCGATCGCCGCTGGCCGTCGAGACGCAGCGCCCGAGCCGGTCGCGCAGCGGACGGATGATGTCCTCGGCCAGGGTCGCGGCTGCCCGCTCGAGCGCCGGCGATCGCTTCACGTCCTTCTGCGCCGCCGCGGTGGTGGCGCCCATGGACATGGCCCCGGCGACCGCAGCAGCGGTGAGCTCACCGGCGATGGCCTCGGCGTACCTGCCGACGTGCGCCGCCTCCTCGCCCACCAGGTTGGCGATGTGGTCGATCTGCTGACGGCTGCGCAGCACGTGCAGGACCTCGTTCTGCTCGTCGGCGAGCACCCGCTTGAGCTTGCGCGAGGCGGCAGCCACGAGCGGGGCGAGAGCGTCGTCCCGGCGGCCGAACGGCGAGTCGGCGGGATCGAGCTCGACGCGCGCCACCACCGGTGGGGCCGCAGCGGGCGCGGGCTCGGGCTCGGGCGCGCGCCCGGTGGGCGGCTCTGCGGCCGTCACCCGCTCGGCGACCCCCTGGGTGCGCGCCGCACGGAGCTTGGCGAACAGGTCGTCGACCGACGGCCGGGGCGTGCCGGCCGACGGCGATGCATCGCCCTCTGCAGCAGCCTCGGGCGCGTGCTCCGCGGCAGGCGCGGGGGGCGAGCCGAACAGCGCGATGACCGGAGCGGGCTCGCGCTCGTCGACCGGCTCGTCGACGGGCGCATCAGTGGCCGGCTCATCGGCAGGTTCGATGGTCGCGGCCGGCTCGTCGTCGATGACGTGCACGACGGCCTCGACGGACGCGGGCTCGTCGACCGCGAGGTCGGGGTCGTGGTCGCGGTCGAACAGCGGCACCGAGCCGGCGTCGGCAGGCGCGGCGAGCTCCACCACGGGGACGGGGCCCGTGGTGGGGCGCAGGTCGGCCACGTCGTCATCGACGAGTGGTGCGAGCTCGGCGAGGGCCTCCTCGGCGG
>DAINND010000228.1:0-5348 GCA_036736065.1 Ilumatobacteraceae bacterium | reverse complement strand
CGACCGGCCGGCGGGCGGGGTGTTCCACGGCGACTTCCAGACCAACATCGTCCTGTTCGACGGCTCTCGCGTCGGCGCCGTGCTCGACTGGGAGATCAGCGGCATCGGCGCCCAGCTCCTCGACCTCGGCTGGCTGATGTTCATGAACGACGCCGACAGCTGGGCCGACGGTGCCGGGCTGGAAGGCGTGCCAGCGTTCGACGAGCTCACCGCCTGGTACGCCACAGCGGCCGGCCGCGACGTGCGCCTCGACGACGTCGCGTTCTACCGGGCGCTGGCCGGGTACCGCTTCGGGGCCATCAGTGGATTGAACGTGATGCTGCACCGCACCGGCAAGCGGCACGACCCCGAGTGGGAGCGCATCGCGCTGGCGGTCCCGCGGATGTTCGCCCGCGCCGCCGAGCTGCTCGACCGCTGAGACCGGCCGGCGGCTCGGGATGCGAGCGGACCGTGTGTCGGGATGGATGGGGTGGGACATCGCACGCATGTAAGTTATTGCTTGATAATCCGCATTGGGAGGCTCGGTGACCACCACCATCTTCACCGCTCGTCAGGTCGTGACCATGAACCCGTCGAACCCCGAAGGGACGGCGGTGGCCGTTCGCGATGGACGGATCCTCGCCGTGGGTTCGCTCGAGGAGTGCCTGTCGTGGGGGGAGGCCACGGTCGACGACCGGTTCGCCGATCGCGTCCTGGTGCCGGGCTTCGTCGAGGCCCACGGCCACACCGCCGACGCGCTCGTCGCGCTGATGCCCTACGTCGGCTACTACGACTGCCCGCATCCCGACGGCGGCGTCGCGCCGGGGGTGCGCAGCTACGACGAGCTGATCGAGGTGCTGCGCAGGGTCGACGCGGAGTTGCCGCCGGGTGAGCCGCTGATCGCCAACTCCTTCGACCCGATCTTCTTCGCCGGTCAGCCGCGGTTGAGCAAGGAGCACCTCGATGCGGTGTCGACCACGCGCCCGGTGTTCGTGCGCCACGCGAGCGGCCATCTGGCGACGGTCAACTCGGTGCTGCTCCGCGAGGAGGGCATCACCCGGGAGGTCACGACGCCCGGCGTGTCGCGGGGCCCCGACGGCGAGCCGGACGGGGAGTTGCAGGAGGCGCCGGCGATGAACCTGGCTCGTGATGTGTCGCGCCGGATCATGGCGATGAACGGCGATCCGGAAGTCGTGCGCCTGCACGGCGCACTCTGCCGCAACGCCGGCGTGACCACCTCCACCGAGCTCGTCGGCCCGTTCCTGCTCATGCCCGAGGTGCGCGCGGTGTGGGAGTCGGTCGTCAACGCCCCCGAGTTCCCGGCCCGGATGGTGCTCTACAACCTGCCGTCCATGCCCGGCACCACCGCCGACTGGGACGCGGTCGCGAAGGCGGCGATCGCGCTGCGCGATCGCGACACCGACCGGCTGATCAACCAGGGAATCAAGTTGGTGATCGACGGGTCGATCCAGGGCTGGACCGCAGTGATGCGGTGGCCTGGCTACTTCACCGGGACCGATCACGGTCTGCTGCTCAGCACGCCGGAAGATCTCGCTGCCGCCGTCACGGCGTTCACCAGGGCCCGCCTCAACGTGCACTGCCACTGCAACGGCAATGGCGCCGTGGATGCCTTCCTCGACGCGGTCGACGCAGCCCTGGGGGAGTGCGCCTGGCTCGACCATCGTCATGTGGTGCAGCACTCGCAGACCACCACGCAGGACCAGTACCGACGGATGGCCCGGCTCGGAGTGGGCGCCAACATCTTCACGAACCACATCTACTACTGGGGAGATCAGCATCGCGACCTGACGATGGGACCCGAGCGGGCCAGGGGTATGTGGGCCTGCCGCACGGCCCTGCGCGAGGGCGTGACGTTGTCGTTCCACAGCGACTCCGGGGTCACCCCGATCGGTCACCTGATGACGATGTGGTGCGCGGTCAACCGCGTCACATCCACCGGCGCGTTGCTCGGCGAGCACGAGCGGATCACGCCCTACGAGGCCCTCTGGGCCGCGACGATCGGCGCCGCCGAGCAGCTCCACCTCGACGACGTGATCGGCAGCATCGAGTGTGGGAAGTGGGCCGCCTTCGCCGTGCTCGACGAGTCCCCGCTGGCGGTCGACCCGATGGCCATCAAGGACATCCGGGTGCGTGGGACCGTCGTGGGTGGTGTCCCCTACGAAGCCCCGACAATGCCGTGAGCGTCCCGCTGAGGGCCGACTCCGGGATGCGCTCCGATCCGGTCCCGGCCATCCCCGTCCTGGTGGGGTCCGGGTACCTGGGCGCGGGCAAGACGACGCTCGTCAACCACCTGCTGCGCTCCGGGACGGGTCGGCGGACCCTGGTGCTGGTCAACGACTTCGGCGCTGTGGCCGTCGCCGACGAGCTCGTCGAGTCCCGAGAGGCAGACATCCTCACGCTCGCCAACGGGTGCGTGTGCTGTGGGATGCGATCGACCTTGATGGAAAGCCTGCTCGCGGTGCTCGACCGGGTCGAGTTGCCCGAGCTGCTGGTGGTCGAGACCAGTGGTGTGGCCGATGCTGCGGCCGTTGCCCGGCACGCCATGTTCCCAGGGTTCCGCCTGGAGAGCGTGGTGGTCGTCTGCGACGCCGAGACCGTTCGTCGCCGAGCCCGCGATCGTCTGATCGGCGCAACCGTGCTGCGCCAGCTCGCTGCCGCCGATCTCGTCGTGCTCAACAAGGTCGACCTGGTGGACGAGGCGGCGCGGTGGGAGCTGAGGGCCTGGCTGGCGGAGCATGCCCCCGGCGCCGCGCGCTTCGAGACCACCGAGGCACGAGTGCCGGTCCAGTTGCTGTTCGGCGCCGTCGACGCTCCGACCGTGATGGGCCTCGCGGCCCAGCCGGAGCTGTCGGGCCATGTCGCTCTGGAGTGGAGCGGTGGGCCTCTCGACCGAGCGATGCTCGAGGTCGCCCTCCGCTGGCTGCCCGAGGGTGTGCTGAGGATCAAGGGCGTGGTCGCGCTCGAGGACGATCCCCTGGTGCGCACCGTGGTGCAGCGGGCGGGCTCGCACGTTCGCCTCGAGCGTGGACGGGACTGGGGGGATGAGGCCGCATGCAGCCGAGTCGTGGCCGTGGCGCGAGCAGGCGACCTCGACAATGCTGCGTTCGGTCGGGTGCTCGACCTCGCGCTGTCGAGGAAGGCCGTCGACCGCCCGGACGGCGTCGTGTCTGACGAGCAGGAGGCCGACCACCCTGGGTCGGCGGCGTGGTGATCGTCGCGCCGCGCTGCTAGATTCGGTCGCCTGTCGGGCGATTAGCTCAGTCGGCTAGAGCGCCACGTTCACACCGTGGAGGTCATCGGTTCGAGCCCGGTAT
The DNA here is from genome assembly GCA_036736065.1 of Ilumatobacteraceae bacterium. GTDB lineage: Bacteria > Actinomycetota > Acidimicrobiia > Acidimicrobiales > Ilumatobacteraceae > VFMC01. The sequence goes on along the minus strand of DAINND010000228.1, from coordinate 2,034 downwards.
CGCCCACCGCAGCGCGACGGCCCCGCTCCTCGAGCGGGGCCGTCGTCGCGCCGCAGGCAGGTTCGCCGAGGTCGGCTACGGTTCGCTCCCGTGACGCGTCTGTGCGAACGTCCCGGCTGCTCGGCACCTGCCGAGGTGGCCTACGGGTTCGATGCCGACGCGCTCGCCGTTTGGCTCGACTCCTTCTCCGTCGCCGTCGAGGCCCGCTCGGGGGTGCTGTGCCGACGGCACGCCGATGCGATGGTCGTGCCCATTGGGTGGTCGCTCGACGACCGCCGCGATCCCGTCCCGCGCCTGTTCCGCACCGCCGCCGCCACGCCAGGGTCACCTCCGCCGCCAGCTCCCCGCCGCAAGACGGTCCGCAGCGACGACAGCCGCCAGCTGCGGCTCGACGAGTCGGTCGACGACGAGCACGACCCGTCCCGTCCGGGCGCAGATGTGCCGGATCCGGGCACGGCCGTGGCGTCCGACGCGATCGATGATGTCGAGGATGGGTCGGGTGCCGACGAGGCTGTCGGCGGCGCCGACGAGGGGGCCACCGCTCCGTGGATGCCGCAGTTCGACCAGGCCGACGACCTGTCCGGCCTGCTGCAGGCCCGCGGCCCGTTGCTCTCGCGAGCGTTCGGGGTCCAGGCGCGTCCGTCGGACCCGTGACGGCCACCACGTCGAGACCGGTGCGGACCGGTGCGCTCGTTGCGATACTGCTCGCATGGATGTGACAGCTGCGATGGAGGCGCCGTGCGCGCCGGACGTGCTGTTCGCCCATGTCGACGAGCTCACCGACTACGCGAGCTGGATGGCACTGGTGCACCACGTCGAACCGGCAGAGCCGACGGACGGGCGTCCGGCATGGAACGTCGAGCTGCGCGCCCGGGTGGGCCCGTTGGCCCGATCGAAGCGCTTGCGGATGGTGCGATCGCTGCACGACCCGACGACGGGTCGTGTGCGCTTCGAGCGCGTCGAGACCACGAGGCACTCGCACTCGCCCTGGGTGCTCGACGCCCACGTGTCGTCCACGCCTGCCGGCTCACGGCTCGAGATGCACCTCCACTACGGCGGTTCGCTCTGGACGGCCGGGGTGATGGAGCGGGTGCTCGGCGATCAGATCGAGTCGGGGCGCGACCGGCTGCTCGCGCTGCTCACGACCGACCTGGCCTGATCGCCCAGGCGGCCATCCTCCCATCGGGTCGGCGCTCGAGCGACAGCGGCAGTCCGAAGCACTCGCTGAGCGAGCCTTGGTCGAGCGTGCGTTCGATCGGTCCCTTGGCCACGACCTGGCCCTCGCGCAGGAGCAGGACGTGGGTCATGCCCGGCGGTACCTCGTCGAGGTGGTGGGTGACCAGCACCATCGGCGCAGCCGAGGGATCCGTGGTGAGCTCGGCGAGTGCCTGCACGAGCTGCTCGCGGCCGCCGAGGTCGAGGCGCGCGCTCGGCTCGTCGAGCAGCACGAGGCCCGGCTCGTTCATCAAGGTGCGGGCGAGCAGCACGCGCTGCTGCTCGCCCGACGACAGCGACCCGAGCTCCCGATCGGCGAACCGCCCGACCCCCATCCGTTCGAGGCACTCGCGCGCCCGAGCAGCGTCGAGGTCGTCGTAGCGGTGCCACCAGGGCTCGAGCGCTGCGTAGCGCGCGGTCTTGACGACGTCCTCGCACGGGAGGTCAGGCCGGATCTGCGCAGCCATCGCCGCGGACATGTAGCCGATGCGACGGCGCAGCTCGCGCACGTCGGTGCGGCCGCGCTCGTGGCCGAGCACATCGATCCGTCCGGCCGACGGGTGCTCGTAGAGCGCACAGATGCGCACGAGCGAGGTCTTGCCGCTGCCGTTGGCGCCTAGGACCAGCCAGCGCTCGTTCGGGCGGACGGTCCAGTCGAGCGTGGCGACGATCGTCCGACCATCGCGCACGAAGCTCACGCCACGCAGGCGCAGCGCGGGTCCCTGGACGGCGGGGGCGGGGGCAGGACTGGTCATACGGAACGGGGCATGGGTGTGCGAACGGGGCGTTGAGATGCGGCAAGAACGGCGCCAGACGATG
>DAINND010000227.1:0-5376 GCA_036736065.1 Ilumatobacteraceae bacterium | reverse complement strand
GATGCGGCTGATGGCGATGCCGCCGCGGGCGTAGTTGCCGGTGCTCGGCCAGATGGCGCGGTGGCGCGTCGGGTCGAACTGGCCGCTCACGACACGCGGAGCGAGGCAGCTGTAGGCAGCGAGCACCTTGTGCGCCGTGATCATCGGGAAGCGGTCGCCGAACACGACGATGATCGGGCTGTCGATGCCGGTGAGGGACGGGGGCAGCACGATGTGGTCGGGCAGGGCGACCCGGGTGCCACTCAGGTCGTTGTACCAGTGGACGCGCCACAGGTTGCGCGGGTCGGGAGCGTTCTTGTCGACGCCTGCGGTCAGCGCGGGGTCGATGCCCGACGGATCGGCGAGCTGGGCGAAGGTCGGCAGCACGATGCCCTGCTCGCGGAAGCGGGTGACGCTGTTGGCGAGTGCCGCTGGGTCGAGCACCGTGTCGGCGAGGCCGAACTGGTTGATGAGCGCGGCGTTGAGCAGATCGTCGTGGTGCGGGGCGAGGGTCACGCCGACATTGTGGCAGCTTCACCACCGAACCCGCCTTTCTCCAAGCTGTGACTTACGAAAAGGTCGGTAGACTCGGCCCATGAGCGACATGACCGCCGCCAAGCGCCGGTTGGTCGCGCGCCTGAAGCGCACCGCCTCGGACACGGCGGGTGAGCTCGCCTCCGCCCTCGGGCTCACCGACACCGCCGTGCGCCAACACCTCGAGGCACTCGAGCTGTCCGGCTTCGTGCGCCGGAGCGCGGCCGAGGCCACCGGACGCGGTCGGCCACCGGTCCGCTGGCAGCTCACCGCGGCTGCGGCAGGCGTGTTCCCCGACCGCCATGCCGAGCTGACCGTCGAGCTGATCGACAGCATCCGCAGCGAGCTCGGCGCCGAGGCGCTCGAACGCGTGCTCGAGGCCCGCGCGAGCCGCCAGGTGCAGCACTACCGGCAGTTGCTCGACGCCGCTCCGCTGCCCGCCGACCCGCTCGCCGAGCGGGTCCGACGTCTCGCCGAGCAGCGCAGCCGCGAGGGTTACCTCGCCGAGGTCGTCGACGGTGGCGGCCCCCGGCGCGAGCTGCTCCTCGTCGAGCACCATTGCCCCATCGCCGCTGCGGCGCAGTCGTGCGGCACGGTCTGCCGCACCGAGCTCGAAGTCTTCCGAGCAGCGCTCGGCGATGACGTCATGGTGGCTCGCGAGCAACACCTCCTCGCCGGCGACCAGCGCTGCGCCTACCGCATCTCACTGCGCTGAGCCACGGAGAGCCCGACGCCAGCGGCGGAACTAGTCTCCGGCCATGGCTGACTTCCATCTCGGCGGCATGATCGACGCCGCGTCGCACGAGCGCACCGGTGACCCCACCTCGATCGTCTCGGGCGACTTCACCACCCACGGCGTCATCGTCGGCATGACCGGGTCGGGCAAGACCGGCCTCGGCGTGGTGCTCATCGAAGAGGCCCTGCGCGCCGGCATCCCCACCCTGCTCATCGACCCCAAGGGTGACCTCACCAACCTCTGCCTCACCTTCCCCGGGCTCAGCGCCGCGGAGTTCGAGCCCTGGGTGAACGCCGGCGATGCCGACAAGGCCGGTGTGAGCGTGCCCGAGTTCGCCGCGTCGCAGGCAGCCACCTGGTCGAAGGGCCTCGACGGCTGGGGGCTCACCGCCACCGACATCGGTGCGCTCCGCCAGCGCGCCGAGTTCACGATCTACACGCCCGGTTCGAGCGCCGGTGTCGGCGTCGACGTCGTCGGCTCGCTGTCCGCACCCTCGGCAGAGTCCGACACCGAGACCGTGACCGAGGAGATCAACGGCTTCGTCAGTGGCCTGCTCGGCCTGGTCGGCATCAACGCCGACCCACTGTCGAGCCGCGAGCACATCCTGCTCAGCAACCTCATCAGCCACGAGTGGTCGCAGGGCCGCGACCTCGACCTGCCCGGGCTGGTGGGCCTCGCGCTGAAGCCGCCGATCCGCCGCCTCGGCGTGTTCGAGCTCGACGAGTTCTTCCCGCCGTCGGACCGCAACGCCTTCGCGATGCGCCTGAACGGCCTGCTCGCGTCGCCGTCGTTCGGGTCGTGGATGACCGGCACACCGCTCGACATCGAGACCATGCTGCGCGCCCCCGATGGCCGCCCGCGCTGCGCGATCGTCACCACCGCCCATCTCGGCGATGCCGAGCGGCAGTTCGTCACCACGCTCGTGCTGTCGAAGCTGATCACCTGGATGCGCCGCCAGAGCGGCACCACCGACCTGCGCGCCCTGCTCTACATGGACGAGGTGGCCGGCTACCTGCCGCCGACCGCGAACCCGCCGACCAAGCAGCCGATCATGACGCTGTTCAAGCAGGCCCGCGCCTTCGGCCTCGGCGTCGTCGTGAGCACCCAGAACCCCGTCGACGTCGACTACAAGGCGCTGTCCAACGCCGGCACGTGGATGATCGGCCGGCTGCAGACCGACCAGGACAAGAACCGTCTGCTCGACGGCATGTCGGCAGCGTCGGGCGGCATCGACATCGGCGCGGTCAGCCAGACGATCAGCGGCCTCGGCAAGCGCGAGTTCGTGCTGCGCCGGGCCGGCAAGGACAAGCCCGAGGTCTTCACCACCCGCTGGGCGATGAGCTACCTGCGCGGACCGCTCACCCGTGAGCAGATCGCCGTGGTGATGGGCCCGCAGAAGGGCGCCGCACCAGGGTCCGACGTGCGCACTGCGGTCGCCGCCGATGCGCCAGCACCCGCCAGTGCCGCCGCCGTCGCCGCTGCGGCACCGGCCCCGGCCAACGCTGCGCAGCCGGGCGCTGCGGCGTCCCCGGCGGCGCTCGCCCACGACGAGACGCCACTCATGCCGAAGGTCGCCGACGGCGTGAGCATCCGTTGGGTCGACATCGCCTCACCGTGGCTGCGCGACGTGGGCGGGGATGTGCGCGGCACCCGGCTCGAGGCAGCCGCGATCGCGCGGGTCGCGCTGCGCTTCGACGAGGAGAAGTACGACCTGGTCCACGACGAGGAGTTCGAGGCCGTGCTCATGCCACTGGGCGAGTCGGCCGACATGTCCGCGGCCACGCTCGTCGACTACGACGACCGCGACCTGCTCACCGCTCCCCCGGATCCACTCCCCTACCGGCTCGGCGACGCGCCCATCGCCAACAAGACGTTCTGGGCGCGGCTCGAGAAGAGCCTGGTCGACCATCTGTTCCGGTCGCGCACGCTCCAGGTGCCGTTCCACCGCGAGCTCAAGCTCGCGGGGCGTCCCGGCGAGAGTGCCGACGCCTTCGCGTTGCGCTGCCGCGCAGAGGCCGACCGCCTGGCCGACGCCGAGTCCGCCAAGCTCAAGGACAAGTACCAGGCCAGGATGCTGCGGCTCAAGGACCAGATCCAGGCGGCCGAGGGACGCGTCAACGTGCTCCAGCAGGAGCAGAGCAACAAGCGCACCAACGAGTTGTTCGGCGCCGTCGACAGCGTGCTCGGCGGGTTGTTCGGCGGACGGCGCTCGCGTCGGTCGGTCGTCAACTCACTCGGCAAGGCGGCCGGCGCGCGCGGTCGGTCCTCCACCGCCAGCGAGCGGGTCGATGCCGCCAAGGCCAAGCTCGATTCCTTGGTCGAGCAGTACGAGCAGGTCGAGCAGGAGTGCGCCGACGAACTGCTCGCCATCGACCAGCGCTGGACCGCTGCGGCCCAGGCCGTCGAGACCCTCGACGTGCCGCTCGAGCGCAACGACATCGTCGTCAAGCAGTTCGTCCTCGGCTGGATCCCCGTCGCCTGACGCAGGATCAGAGCGGCCCGAAGCGGCCGATCTCGTCGTCGTCGGGGGCGAGCGTGCTCGGCCCGACGTTGGTGTCGAGCCAGGCATCGAGCGCCGCGGCGCCCTCCCACGTGTCGCGGATGCGCCGCACCACGGCGCGCGTCGACATCCAGTCGGCGCGCTCCCACGACTTCGACACCATCAGCCCCTTCCGGCGGAGCAGATCGCTGCGCGGAAGGTCGCGGGGGTAGCCCCGCGGCGCCGTCTTCCGCACACCGATACCTCCGACGCCGTACCCCCGACGGACGAGCGCGGCGGTGATCGCAGCGACCTCGGCTCCGCGGCTGTCGGAGTCGACCGCTTCACGAAAGCGCGTCAACTGGTCGCTGGCCATGGCGTAGTAGCCGGTTGCGGCCATCAGCCCATCGGCTGACAGCTGGATGTAGAAGCCAGCCCCACCCTCGCTCTCGCTGTAGGCGCCCTGGTGGTCCTTGTACGGCGTCTTGTCCTTGGAGAAGCGGACGTCCTTGTGGGGACGGAACACGTGGAACGGCCCGATGTCGGCGAGCTCGTCCAGCAACGCGTCGAGCGGTTCGCGCACGGCGGTGCGATAGGTGGCCTTGTTGGCCTGCCAGAACGTCCGGCTGTTGTCGGCGGAAAGCGCCTCGTAGAAGTCGAACGCGCCGGCGGGGAAGCCGGTGAACCTCATGCGCCGAGCCTACGCCGCGGATTCGGCGAGCTCGCCGACGACCTCGAGCACGACGGCGCCGAGCGTCGCTCCGGTGAAGGTCGGCGGAGGCGCCGCCTGGCTGCGCGAGCTGACGACCGTGAGACCGATGTCGGGACAGCGCAGCACCTGCACGCCCCAGAAGCCCTCGTGCCCCCAGCACTGCTGCCCGGCGACATCGCGTACGAACAGGCCGGCCGCAGCACCCGCCGTCGCGTTCGTCGCCGGGATGGCCTGCATCGTCTCGAGGGTTGCTGCGTCGTCGAACACCCGGCCCGAGGTGAGGGCGTCGACGAACGTGGCGAGGTCGCCAGCCGTCGAGACGAGGCCTCCCCCACCGAAGAGGTCGAGGCTGGGGTCCCAGTCGAAGGTGTCGACGTCACCCCACCACTGGCGCAGACGCGCCGGCTGCCCCTCCGGGACAGGGTCGACCGACTCCAGATAGGTGTGCTCGATGCCGAGCTCGTCGAAGCGCAGCAACTCGCGCATCGCTGCGCCGAGTGTGGCGCCAGCGGCCCGCTCGACGATCTCGCCGAGCAGCGCGTAGCCGGTGTCGGAGTAGGTGAACTGCTCTCCCGGCGCGGCGAGCGGTGGGACCTGCATCGCCAGCTCGAGCTGCTCGCGACGTGTCCAGCGGCGTTGCGGATCGGCGAAGACCTGCCCCACGAAGTCGAGCCGCGGGTCGAAGGTGACATCGACCAGGCCCGACGTGTGGGTGAGCAACTGCCGGACCGTGATCGCTCCCGGGTCGTAGCCGGCGCCCGCCAGCAGCTCGACGGTCGCAGGGTCGACCACGCGCGCGACAGGGTCGTCGAGGCCGAACCTGCCCTGCTCGACGAGGCGCAGCGTCGCCGCCGCCGTGGACATCTTGGTGACGCAGGCGATGCGGAACGACGAGTCGGCGGCGGCCTCGCCGGGGGCCCCCAGCCAGGAGGACCC
>DAINND010000226.1:0-5391 GCA_036736065.1 Ilumatobacteraceae bacterium | reverse complement strand
CCCCCCCCCCTCCCTACCCCGCCCCGCGTCACTCCCTCGCCCCGCCTGCCGCCCTCCGCCTCCTGGGCCCCCACCCTCGCCCACACCACCACCCTGGCCGACGCCGGCGTGGTGAACGAGCTGCAGCGACGGGCCGCCGAGACGCCGAGTGAGGACTGACGACGGGACCGAGCCGCTGGCCGGTCTCGCCCCCGGCCTCGACGAGGTCGCCACGGTCACCTGGCGCACCGGGCCGCTCGACCCGCGTCCCGTGGCGGTCGTCGACATCGACGGCGTCGTCGCCGACACCTCGGCGCGCCAGCACCTGCTCGATGGGCCCGGACGACGCGACTGGGACGCCTTCTTCGCAGCTGCCGGCGGTGATCGCCCGCTGGCGGCGGTGCCGGCACTGCTCGCTGCGCTCGACGCCGGGCTTGCTGTCGTGCTCGTGTCCGGCCGACCGGACTGGCTCGTCGACACGACCGTCGAGTGGCTCGCCCGGCACGACGTCCGCTGGGACGCCCTCGTGGTGCGTCGACCCGGTGACCGCATGCCCGCTGCCCGGTTCAAGACCAGGGTCCTGCGCGCACTGGTTGCCGCCGGGCACTCGGTCGCCTTCGCCGTCGACGACGACGTAGCAGTGGTCGGTGCCTACCGAGCCGCAGGCGTCCCGACCCTGCACCCGGGCCCCGATCGTCCGCGCTGAGCGACCCGGTCGGCGCGCGTCAGTCGCGGAAGTTCTCGAACTGCAGCGGGATCTCGAAGTCCGAGCTCTTCAGCAGCGCGATGACCGCCTGCAGATCGTCGCGCTTCTTGCCCGTGACCCGCACCGAGTCACCCTGGGTCTGGCTGCTCACACCCTTGGGGCCCTTGTCCTTGATGGTGCGGTTGATCTCACGAGCCTTGTCGGAGGAGATGCCGACCTTGATGGTCACGACCTGGCGCACGGTGTTCTGCGTGGCCTCCTCGACCTTGCCGTAGTCGACACCCTTCAGCGACACGCCGCGCTTCACCAGACGCTCCTCGAGCACCAGGCGCAGTGCCGTGAGGCGATCCTCGCTGACCGTGCGGAGGGTGATGACGAGGTCGTTCTGCTCGATGGAGGAGTTGGTGTTCTTGAAGTCGAACCGGGTCGAGATCTCGCGCTGGGCCTGATCGACCGCGTTGCGCACTTCTTGGCGGTCGACTTCGGAGACGACGTCGAAGCTGGGCATGGCCCAGATCGTAGCCCTGCCGCATCGGTGTTGGCCGGGCCTGCACCGGCCCGGTAGCGTGCTTGCTTGCACTGGGGTCGGTACCCAAGCGGCCAAAGGGAGCAGACTGTAAATCTGCCGGCACTGCCTACGTAGGTTCGAATCCTTCCCGGCCCACTGCACCAGCATCCCCGACGTGCCCGGTTCGCCGAAGGCGACCGGAGCCGTCGGGTGCTGTGTCGGCGATCGCGCCGCAGCCCCATGATCCTCATCGACGCCGCCCATCTCCGAGCAGTCCGTCCGGACCGGCCGTTGTTCGAGGACGTGTCGCTCACCCTCAGCAGCGGGGACCGGGTGGGCGTGGTCGGGATCAACGGATGCGGCAAGTCGACCTTGCTGCGGATGCTTGCTCGCGACCTCGAGCCCGAACAGGTGCCGGGCCGCCCGACGGCGACCGTGCGCTGGGGTCGAGGTGTGCGCGTCGGCGTGCTCGGCCAACACCCGGCGCTCACCGGGGCGACGGTGCGTGATGCAGCCGGCGGGACGTGGCAGTCCGAGGCGATGCTCGATCGGCTGGGCATGGGTGGGCTGCTCGACGCACGCTGCGACGAGCTGTCGGGCGGGCAGGCCAAGCGGGTCGCACTGGCCCGGCTCCTCGCCGACGAGCACGACGCGCTCGTGCTCGACGAACCGACCAACCACCTCGACCTCGATGCGATCGCCTACCTCGAGCAGTGGCTCGTCGAGTTCCGGGGAGGTCTGGTGATGGTGACCCACGACCGCCATGTGCTCGATCGGGTGACGACCAAAGTGCTCGAGATCGACCGTGGGTCGGCCTATGTGCACGTGCCCGCCGGGTGGCACGCCGGCTCGGGCTACGCCGCCTACCTCGACGGTCGGGCCGAGCGCGAGGCGCAGGCCGAGGCGGCCGAGCAGACCCGCCGCACGCTGGCGCGCGCCGAGCTCGCCTGGCTGCGCCGCGGCGCCCCTGCGCGGACCTCCAAGCCCAAGGCGCACATCGCCCGGGCCACGGCGATCGTCGAGGCGCGCCCGCAGCAGGCCGCACGCGAGGGAGACCTCGGGTTGTCGATGGGCTCGCAGCGGCTGGGCTCGAAAGGTGTCGAGCTCCGTGACGTCACGTTCGCCTGGCCGGACGGGACCGCAGTGCTCGCGCCCACGTCGGTGCTGCTCGAGCCGGGCGATCGGATCGGGATCGTCGGACCGAACGGCGTCGGCAAGAGCACGCTGCTCGAGCTGATCGCCGGCCGTCTGCAGCCGACGAGCGGCACGGTCGAGCGCGGGGCGACGGTCGCGATCGGCTACTACGACCAGCTCGGCCGCGACCTCGACCCCGCACAACGCGTCCGCGAGGCCGTGGCCGGCGACAAGGGGGAGCCCTCGCTCGCCGATGTCGCCCTGATGCGCCGCTTCTGGTTCGACGGCGACGCGCAGTTCGCCCCGATCGGCACCCTGAGCGGTGGCGAGCGCCGACGGTTGCAGTTGCTGCTCACCCTCGTCGCCCAGCCCAATGTGCTGTTGCTCGACGAGCCGACCAACGACCTCGACCTCGACACCCTGCGGGCGCTCGAGGACCTCCTCGACGACTGGCCGGGGATCGCCGTGGTGGTCAGCCACGACCGGGTGTTCCTCGACCGGACCGTGTCGACGGTGCTGGCGGTCGCGCCCCCGGGGCGGGTGCGCGAGGTTCGCGGTGGCGTCGCTGCGTGGCTGGCCGAGCGGGCTGCGGCGGCGGCGGTCGCGCCGTCGGCGGCACCGTCGACGTCCGGGGCGCCCCGCTCGGCCTCGGCGCCCGCAACGACCCGTCGCCCGGCGTCGGGTCGCAGCCCGTCGACGCTGAGGCGCCAGCTCGGGCAGGCCGAGCGCGACATGGCCCAGGCGACCCTGCGTCGCGACGAGGCCGCAGCAGCGTTGGCGGCCGCTGCCGACCACCGTGAGCTGGCCCGCCTCGGCGAGCAGCTGGCACGTGCCCAGGCGGACCTCGACGCGGCCGAGGAGCGCTGGCTCACGCTCGCTGACGAGGCTGAGTCGATCGGGCTCGACCTCGACGGCTGAGGGCCGCGACCGTCGGAGGCGATGTCATCCGGCGTGAGGGAGCTGCCCGCGGCGGCCGCCGACCGCGGACCGGCGGCCGAGGTCGGCCCGGCTGCCTGCTGCCGTGCCGCGCGCGAGCGCGGCGGCGGAGACCCTCGACGGTGGCCGTCCGCGGCCGAGGTGGGGGTAGCGGCGCTGGATCTCGGCCTCGATGCGTGCAGTGCGGTCGGCGAGGACGACGGCGACCGACGATGGGCCCGCTGGTGTGGGCCCATCCGTTGCCGAGGAGGCTGCGGCCACCGCCTCGCGGAGCCGCTCGGCGACCCGGTCGGCGAACCCGGCGAGTAAGCCTCGCCGCCACTCCACCGTCGACAACGACGCTGGAGTGGGCTCGGCCTCGACGGCGACCGTCGCCTGCAGGAGCAGGCTCGAGTAGAGCAGCTCCACGGCATCGAGATCGGCGGAGAAGCCGATCAGGGCGACCCGTCGTCCGGAGCTCGACACGGAGTAGACGCACGACACGCCGAGTGCGCGAGCGATGCCGGTGAGCAGCGACATGCGCACTGCGATGTAGGGGCTGCGCTCGAGATGGACCGAACGCAGCGCCGGTGCCTCCCCGTGGCCTGCGGCCGACGCAGCGACCATGGCCTCGGAGATGTGGTGGGCCGCCATCAGCTCGAGCGCCTTGCGCGTGGCTGCCTCGGCTTCGGCGGGGAAGGGCGTGCGTTCCGCCCGATCGAGCAGTGCCCGGACCTTGCGGGCGATGTCAGAGCTGGTGGTCATGGTCCGACACCTTCGCACCGGGGTGTGGCAGCGTCGGCCGCCCGAGCAGCGTCAGCTCAACAGCTCGATCAGGTCGCCCACGGTGTGGTGCGACTCGACGGGGTGGCGCAGGGCCACCGACGTGTCGATGCGGTACGAGTTGCGTCGACCGACACGTCGTCGTTCGACGATGCCGGCCTGCTCGAGGCTCTCGATGATCCCGAACACCGACCGCTCGGTGATGCCCACCCGTTCGGCGACGTCACGCAGACGTGCATCGGGGTCGGCTGCCAAGCAGAGCAGCACATGACCATGATTCGACAGGAACGTCCATCCAACTCGCTCGGACATCGAACACCAATACTAGTAGTCAGTTACCTATGTGTGTGCAGCGCCGGATCTCGCGTGGCGCTCGTGGAGCAGACACTCCATGAGTGCCACGTCGAGCCACCGGTTGAACTTGCGGCCGGTCTCGCGCTCGATCCCGACCAGACGGAAGCCGCACCGGCTGTGCAGCGCCCGCGACGCAGTCCCCGAGGCCTCGATCCGGGCGAACACGGCGTGGAAGCCGCTCTGCTCGGCGATGTCGAGCAGCGCGTCGAGCAGCGACGTGCCGATGCCCTCGCCGCCCCGGTCGCGCCGGACGTAGACCGAGTCCTCGACACTGGTCCGGTAGGCCGCCCGCTCGCGGTAGGGCGACAACGATGCGAACCCGACCACGGCAGGCTCACCCGTTGCCGGGTCGATCTCGGCGGGATCGACCGCGACGATCACGCTGAACGCGCCCGAGCGGTCCGCCAGCCACGCCTGCTGCTCCTCGAGAGACCGGGGCACGAGGTCGAACGTGGCGGTGGTCGAGAGCACCTCGTGGTTGTAGATCTGCCGGATCGCCTCGGCGTCCGCCAACCGCGCGGCGCGCACCACGACACCGTCGCGTCGGGCCTTGGCGGCGGGCCCGTGCCCGGGGGAAGCGCTCGGGGCAACCACGTCGGTCGAGCGTACCCGAACCGCGAACGGCGCTCGCGAACCTGGGCTGGTGGTTCCGGCCCTGACGCCGCTATCGTGTCCGACTGGCTTGCGGGTAGCACCGCGCGCCTTCGCCCTCCTAGCTCAGTAGGCAGAGCAACGCCATGGTAAGGCGTAGGTCATCGGTTCGATTCCGATGGAGGGCTCGACCAGACGTGTCGGGTGGTGGGCCTCGCCCGCCTTCCGCCGCACGGCAAGCCCCTGGCGGCGTAGCTCAGATGGTCAGAGCATCCGGCTCATAATCGGAAGGTCACCGGTTCGATCCCGGTCGCCGCTACCAGAACCAGTTCCAGTCCACACAGAGCAACAGGAGAACCTCTCCCGATGAGCAAGGCCAAGTTCGAGCGTACGAAGCCGCATGTGAATATCGGCACGATGG
>DAINND010000225.1:0-5421 GCA_036736065.1 Ilumatobacteraceae bacterium | reverse complement strand
CGACCGGTCGGCCCAAGCTGATCGTGTCCGGCGACCCCTCCGAGCTCGACACCGAGGCGCCGCCTCCGCTGCTGCTCGGGCGCGACGGCTGCCTCGTGATGCCCGGCCCGCTCTACCACAACGGCCCCCTGTCGTGGAGCTGCAACGCGCTGCTGCAGGGCAACCACGTCGTGGTGCTGCCGCGCTTCGCCCCCGAGGCCACGCTCGCCGCGATCGAGACCCATCGGGCCACGGTCGTCTACCTCGTCCCCACGATGATGAAGCGCATCTGGCGACTGCCGGAGGACGTCCGCGACGGCTACGACCTGTCGTCCCTGGGAGTGGTCTGGCACCTGGCCGAGCCGTGCCCGGAGTGGCTGAAGCAGGTCTGGATCGACTGGCTCGGGCCGGAGCGGATCTACGAGCTCTACGCCGGCACCGAAGCTCAGGCGGCGACGATCATCACCGGCGCCGAATGGCTGGCGCACCGCGGCTCGGTGGGTCGGCCGGCAGCGGGCGACGTGTGCATCATGGATGCCGACGGCAACGTGCTGCCGCCCGGGGAGATGGGCGAGGTGTGGCTGCGGCGTTCGCGGGAGGCGCCCACCTACTACTACGTCGGCGCTGAGGCGCGCCGCCGCGACGACGGCTGGGAGTCGCTCGGCGACATGGGCTACGTCGACGCCGACGGCTACCTCTACCTCGGTGACCGCTCGGCCGACATGATCCTGTCCGGCGGCGCCAACATCTATCCCGCCGAGGTCGAGGCTGCGATCCAGGAGCACCCGAGCGTGCAGTCCGTGGCCGTGATCGGCCTCCCCGACGACGACCGCGGCAACTCGGTGCACGCCATCATCGAGGCCGCCCCGACCGTGGTCGACGAGGCCGAGCTGCGCGGCTTCCTCGCCGAGCGGCTCGTCACCTACAAGATCCCGCGCACGTTCGAGCTCGTCACCCACCCGCTGCGTGACGACGCCGGCAAGGTGCGTCGCTCGGCTCTGCGCGCCGAACGCCTGAAAGGACACGACTGATCGACATGAGCGACACCACATCCCACGACCACGGCGGCCGCTACGGCCGGGCCGTCTCCGACGAGCTGCGACCACTGGCGCGCGAGCTGCGCCAGGCGATCCCCGATGTCTTCCGTGGGTTCGCCGAGCTGCACAAGGGCGCCTTCGCCGCCGGAGCGCTCGACGTGCGGACCAAGGAGTTGATTGCGCTCGCGATCGCGGTGACGGAGCGCTGTGACGGCTGCATCGCTGCGCACGCGGCGAGCCTGGCCCGCGCCGGCGGCACGCGCCAGGAGGCGGCCGAGGCGATCGGGGTGGCGATCTCGATGTCCGGCGGCCCCGGCACCGTCTACGGGCCACGCGCCTACGCCGCCGTCTGCGAGCACATCCCGGCCGCCGCGCCCGATGCCGGCGCCTGAGCCCGTCGCTCCGGTGCGCAGGCTCGTCCGGCTGGCGCCGGGCGTCGCCTTCGCGCTCGCCGGGGCCCTGCTCGGCATCGCGTTGCACGAGGTGCTCTCGCTGCTGTCGGCGCTCGTCGTCGCGGTCGTCATCGGCATCGTCGCCGGCAACTCGGGCCTGATCCATCCGTCGATGCAGCCCGGCCTCGCCTTCGCCGGGCGCAACCTCCTGCGCGCGGGTGTCGTGGTGGTCGGGTTCCGCCTGTCGGCGGGCGACCTCGGTGACCTGGGCTGGCCCGGCGCGATCGCCGTCATGGTGACCGTCGCCGTGACCTTCGTGGGCATGCGCTGGCTCGGCCGCAAGCTGGGCGTGCCTCCCGGTCTGTCGTTGCTCGCCGCGACCGGCTTCTCGATCTGTGGCGCCTCGGCGATCGCCGCCGCCGAGCCGCTGTCCGACGCCGACCGCGACGAGGTGGCCTACGCCCTCGGCCTGGTGGCGCTGTGCGGCACGCTGGCGATCTTCGTGCTGCCGCCGCTCGGCACGCTGTTCGACCTGTCTCCCACGCTGTTCGGCAAGTGGGCCGGCGCCGCAGTGCACGATGTCGGTCAGGTGGTGGCGACAGCCTCGCTGGAGGGTGACGAGGCATTGGCCGCCGCCGTGGTGGTGAAGTTGACCCGGGTCGTGCTGCTCGCCCCGTTGCTCGCCTTCGTGGCCATCGGTGTGCGGCGCCGGGCAGGTGGCGACCCGACGGCGAAGCGTCCACCGTTGCTACCGATGTTCGTGCTGCTGTTCCTGGTCGCCGTCGCGATCCGCAGCACCGGGGTGCTGGGCGAGGCCGTGCTCGACCACCTCCGCACGCTCGAAGGGCTCCTGCTCGGCGCCGGCCTGGTGGCGCTCGGCTGCGGCGTCGACGTGCGTCGCCTGCGCCGGCTCGGTGGTCGTCCGCTGGTGCTCGGGATGACGAGCTGGGTGCTGATGTCGGCCGTCGCCCTCGGGACGATGGCGATCGTCACCTGATCAGACCTGCGTGTCGCGCCTCGCGAAGGCACCGGCGTCGCCACCCTGGGGCAGCTCGATCTCGGTGGGGTCCTCGGCGATCAGCACGACGCGCGGCCGTGGGCCGCCGAGCAGGATCGCCGAGCCGTCTGCGGCGACCGCGAGCACCGGGTCCCCGCCCTCGAGCTCGAGGTCACCGGCGACGATTGTCGAGCCCGGGGAGCCGACCGCCTGCACGACGGCGACGCAACCGTCGGCGGAGCGGGCCACGAGCGTCCCGGCCGGCACCGTGGCCAGTGCGCTGCCGCTCGCAGCGTCGACCACGAGCGACGGTTCGACGGCCGAGCCGACCACGTGGACGCAGCGGGCCCCGGGGTGTGGCGCGTCGAGCCGGGGGAGCGGGAGCGCCGCCTCGATGGCCGCCGCCGCGCCACCGGTCGGGTCGATGAGCGCCACGGTGCCCGGGAGGGTGACGGCGATGCGCTGCCGGGCGGCGACGATGCCTGCGTCGAGCACCGCCGGTTGACCCGGTGCCGAGCCCGCGACGGTTGTGGTGGAGCCCGTCGTCGCCGTCGGCGACGCCAGCTGCGCCGTCTCGGCGGCAGTGCCCTCCGCAAAGTCGAGGATGAGCACGGCACCGCCCTCGCTGACCGCGACCGCCGTGGTCGGCCCGGTGATGAGCAGCCCGGCGAGCGGTGGCGCCTCGACCGTGCCGAGGCGCGCACCGCGGAGGTCGGCGAGGTCGACGAGCACCGTCGGCCCGCGGTTGGTGACGGTCGCGACTCGATCGGCGGAGAGGTCGGCGACGGTGCCGGGCATCGTTGCCGTTGCGCCGGTGGCCACGCCGAGCACCACGGTCGTGGCCCGGCCGAGGTCGGTGAAGGCGATGTGGCGGCCATCGGGTGAGGCGCGGACGTCGTCCGGGAGGATCACGGCACCGGCTCCGGCGAGTGGGCCGAGCTCGGTCACCTTGCGGCGAGCGACGTCGACGAGTTGCACCGCACCCGTCGCAGTGGCCGTGTCGGACCCGATCAGCAACGCCGTCCCGGGCAGCTGGACGAGCCGATCGTGGGTGACGGCCAGCGGGTCGACCTGGCCCGTGGCCAAGTCGACCACCCCGAGGCCGTCGATCGAGGGTGTGCCGGTCGCGCCGACCAGCACCTCGCCGTCGAGGCCGACGTCGAGCACGCCCGAGAGCGTCGTCGAGCCGCCCGCCGTCTCATCGCCCTCGCGTCCGCTCACGACCAGCCGTCCGGCCACGGGATCCACCAGCACGACCGAGTCCCAACGACGCACCGGGACCACCGGCGCCTCGACGGCGGGCTCGTCGTCACCGCTGCCCCACGACAGCACCAGCGCGACGATCGCAGCAGCGACCACCAGCACCCCGAGCAGCACCGTGGCCTGGCGCAGGGCGTAGCTCTGGCGCGATCGGGCCGCTGGTCGACGGGCCCCGGGCGTGGTGGCGTCGTCGACCGACTCCGGCGCAGGCCAGTCGTCGCTCACGGCTCTGCACGATAGGGGGCGACGGCCGTCCGCCGGACCCACTACCGTTCGCAGCACACGAAGCTGACGACCGTGGGTCGGCAAGCGACGACGAAGGGGGCGACATGACTCGACCGGTCCGCGTCACGGTGCTCGGTGGTGGCTCGTGGGGCACCACCGTGGCCTCGATCGCCGCTGCCAATGCCGAGACGATGCTGTGGGCCCGCGACCCCGAGACCGTGGCCGACGTCATGGAGCGGCACTGCAACCATCGGTATCTGGGCGACTTCCCGCTGCACCCGGCGCTGGCCGCCACGACCGATCTCGAGCGGGCGGTGTGGGATGCCGACGTGGTGGTGCTCGGTGTGCCCTCGCACGCGGTGCGGGCCACCTTGCGCGACATCGCCCCGCTGCTGCGCCACTGGGTGCCGATCGTCAGCCTCACCAAGGGCCTCGAACAGGGCTCGCGGCTGCGGATGACCGAGGTGATCGAACAGGAGCTCCCCGGTCGCCCCGCCGGTGTACTGGCCGGGCCGAACCTGGCCAAGGAGGTGCTCTCCGGCCTGGCCGCGGCCTCGGTGATCGCGATGCCCGACGAGCACGTGTCGAAGTCGCTGCAGGCGATCTTCTCGAACCTGCGCTTCCGGGTCTACACCAACCCCGACGTGGTCGGCTGCGAGCTCGGCGGCGCGCTGAAGAACGTCATCGCGATCGCCGCCGGCATGGCCGAGGGGCTGAGCGTGGGTGACAACACCAAAGCGATGGTCATCACCCGTGGGTTGAACGAGCTCACCCGCCTGGGCGTCGCGATGGGCGGTGACCCGCGCACCTTCGCCGGCCTCACCGGCCTCGGCGACCTGCTCGCCACCTGCTCGAGCCCACTCAGCCGCAACCGCACCGTGGGTGTCGAGCTGGCCAAGGGTCGCACGATCGACGAGATCACCTCGAGCATGCGGATGGTCGCCGAAGGGGTGAAGACGTCGCGCGTCGTCGTCGAACTGGCCGACGAGCACGGTGTCGAGGCGCCGATCGCGCGCGAGGTCGACGCCGTGATCAGCTCCGGGCGCTCCGCTGCGCAGGCCTACCGGGGGCTCGGGCGGGTGCAGCCGATGTCGGAGTTCGACGCGACCGCCTGAACGGCCACGTCGGTCGGTGCCGGCTCAGACCTGGTTCTCGTACGACTCGACCTGGCGGCGGGCCATCTCGAGCAAGGATCCACCTGCCACGGGGATGTCGATCAGGTGCAGGCCCCACTCCGGGCTCAGGTCGCCCTCGATGTCGTCGGCGCGTGGATCGAGCGGGTCGGCGACGACGGTGATCTCGAGGTAGGAGAAGCCGTCGCGCTCGACACATTCGGCGGCCAGCATCCCGGGCACGTCCATGAACGGTGTGGCCGGGGTGAGCGAGCGGTCGGCGAGCACCCAGTCGGCGCTCGACAGTCGGGCCGAGAGCTCGGCCCGCCCCCCCTCGGGTGCGGCCGGGATGACGCAGCCGGCCCCACCCTCACCGGAACGGGGACGGCCGAACAGCGCGTTGGTCGGGGGTGGCGCGG
>DAINND010000224.1:0-5452 GCA_036736065.1 Ilumatobacteraceae bacterium | reverse complement strand
AACGGCGCCGTGCTCGGCCTCGGGGCGTTCGGCGCGCGCAGCATCCAGGCCGACCGTGCCGGCGACGGCTGGCCGGCACGGCTGGCATGGTGCCTCGCCGCCGGGGTGGGGATCGGCGCCCTGATCGCCCTCGTGGCCGTGCCGATGCGCCACCGGGCCTGGCGCTACCGGTTCGGTGAGCATGCCCTCGAGCTCCAGCACGGGGTGTGGTGGCGCTCGCTGGCTGCGCTCCCCTACCAGCGAATCCAACAGGTCGAGGTCGAGCACGGGCCACTGCAACGACGGCTCGGCATGGTGTCGTTGTCGCTGCGCACCGCGTCGGCGATCTCACTCGGCACCATCCCCGGGATCGGCGAGGCCGAGGCCACTGATGTCCGCCGGGCCCTGCTGCAGCGCGCCGGCCTCGACGACGGCGCCTGATCCGAGCCCACATGGCGGACCCGACCGGCCCCCTCACCCCACCGGCGGATGCGCTGCGACTGCACCCGCTGTCGCCGCTGATCGCTGCGGTGCCCCTGCTGCGCCAGGTGGCGCTGTCCATCGTGCTCGTCGTGGCGACGTCGTCGCGTCTGCTGCTGGTGCTCCTCGTCGTCGGGGTGTTCGTCTTCCTCGTGCCCGTGGTGATCCGGACCTGGTTCACCCGGTACACCCTCGACGAGGAGCAACTGCTCGTCTGGGCCGGAGCCCTGCAGCGATCGGTGCGCGTCGTGTCTCCGGCGCGTGTGCAACAGGTGGAGGTCGTCCGCCAGCTGCGCCACCGGGCCACCGATCTGGCGTTGGTGCGCATCGAGCTGGTCGGCACGGCGTCATCGAGCAACCGGGTCGAGCTCGATGCGCTCAGCGTCGCCGAGGCCGAGCGGGTGCGCGACACGCTCGAGCGCGGCAGACGACGCCTCTCGACCGACGCGGCGCCCGTCGATGTGCCCCCACCTCCCGCGGCTGCGTTGCTGCGGGTGGGCACACGCCAGCTGGTGCTCGGCGGGCTCACCGGTGTGCCGCTGCTCCTGGTCCCGTTCCTGATCGTCTCCGCGCTGTTCGAGCTGGTCGACCTCATCCGGCAGGGCACCGGCGCCGAGGCCGAACCGCGGGGCGCGCTGGCCGTGGTGCTCGCGATCGGCGTGCTGCTCGCCTGGCCCGTGGTGGCGGGCGGCTGGATGATCTTCCGCTTCCACGGCTTCGAGCTGGCCCGCTCCGGCGACGACCTCGTCGTGCGCCGCGGCCTGCTCGACACGCGCACATCGGTGATCCCTCTGCCGCGCGTGCAGCTGGTGCGCCGTTCGGCATCCGTGCTGCGCAGCTGGGTGGGGCTCGCCTCGCTCGACATCTGCACCGCCTCGGGCGAGTCCGACGGCAGCTCGGGCTGGATCACCACCGTCCCTGTCGGGCCTGCCTCCGAGCTCGACGCGCTGATCCCGTTGGCGCTCGGCCGCGAGTCGCTCACCCTCGACGTGCACGCCCATCCGCTCCCGGCTCGTCGACGCGCCATCACCCGCCGGTTCGCAGGGCTCGTCGCGATCATCGCGGTCGTGCCTGCGGCGGCGCTGCTCGCAACCGGCGCACCGTTCGCCCTCGTGGCCGGGGTGGTCGTGGCCGCCACCCTGGTGGCGTTCCCGTCGGCGCTGGCATGGGGCCGCGCCTGGTATCGGCGGCTCGGCCATGAGGTGCGCGAGGGGCTGCTGATCGAGCGCGACGGCGTGCTGCTCGGGCACCTGCGCATCGTGCCCGTGAGCCGCATCCAGAGCATCAGCATCGAGCAGAGCCCCTGGCAGCGCCGGGCCGGTGTGTGCACGGCGAGCGTCCATCTCGCCGGCGGCTCGACCGATGTGAAGGTGCGCGACCTCGGCCCGACCGCCGCCGTCGCCCTCGCTGCGGCGGTGCGCGGGCTCGCCGGCGTCGACGCCGCCCACTGGGCAGCGGCGCTCAGCGACCGAGCGTGACGAGCACCAGTGCCGCAGCCACGAGCGCCATCCCGAGCGCCTGTGAGCGGGTGACCCGCTCGCGGTCGAGGAGGAAGGCGAGGGTGACGGTGCTCGCCGGGTAGAGCGAGCTGATCACGGCCACGACCGACAGCAACCCCTCGCGGGTCGACAGCAGGTAGAGCAGGTTCGCTGCGTTGTCGAGCACACCGGCGACCACGGCGAGCGCCAGCACGCTGCGCTGCGGCCCGGGACGAGCGCCGCTCAGCAGGCAGGCCAGGCCGAGCACGGCGACCGTCGGCCAGCGGGCGATGGCCACCGGCCAGATGCCGGCAGCGTCGGCGGTGCGCGCGAGTGCGACGTACATGAACCCGAAGCCGGCGCCCGCTGCAGCTGCGATCGCGATCACCGTCGCCGGGGTCGGCGCCCGGCGATCACCGACGGCGCCGCTCACGAGCACCACGGCGACCACGGCCACCACCATGCCGAGCAGGGCGAGCCAGCCCGGCCGATCACCGGTGGCCAGCCCGACGAGCAGCGGCACCACAGCACCGACTGCCGCGCTGACCGGCGCCACCACGGTGATCGCACCGTGCGAGAAGGCGTAGTAGAGCCCGGCCAGGGCGAGGGAGCCGATCGCCCCGCCGGCAGCCGACCACCACACGGTCGAGCCGTCAGGAAACGGCGTGCCCGAGGCGAGCGCTCCCACGAGCAGCAGTGGCGCCACGAACATCTGCCCGACGAAGGTGACGAGGAACGCTGGGTGCACCCTGCTCGCACGGCCACCGGTGTAGTCGGCAACGCCGTAGACGAACGCGGAGGCGAGGGCGAGCATGATGGCCACCCTCCCGAGTCTGCCAGACCCCCGGGTACTGTGAGCCGGTGCCACAGGGGCTGCCGGAGGGAATGGTGACGTTCGTGCTCACCGACGTCGAGGGATCGACACGCCTGTTCCGCCGGATCGGCGACCGCTATCCGCCACTCCTCGAACGTCACCGCGAGCTGCTCCGTGAGGTCTGGCAGGCGCACGGAGGCCACGAGCTGACGGCAGGCGGGGACGGATTCTTCGTCGTGTTCGCCGAGCCGGCCGACGCAGTGGCGGCCTGTGCGCACGCCCAACGCCGGTTGAGCACCGAGCCATGGCCTGCCGACGCAGTGATCCGGGTGCGGATGGGGGTGCACTCCGGGCTGGCCGCTCCTCGCGACGACGGCTACGTGGCATTCGCAGCCCATCAGGCGGCACGGGTGGCCGATGCCGCGAACGGCGGCCAGGTGGTGCTGTCGGCGGCAGTTGCACGTCGAGTGGGCGACATGACGGACACCGAACTGGTGTCACTCGGACGGTTCCGGGTCCGCGACTTCGACGAACCGGTCGAGCTCTTCCGGCTCGACATCGTGGGCGTCGAGCCGGTGGAGACGGCCGTGCGCGCCTTGCCGGCGGAGCGGCACAACCTCCTGCGGCCCCTCACCGAGCTGGTTGGACGCGATGCGGAGCTGCGCGAGTTGGCGGAGTTGGCGCGTTCGCACCGGTTGGTCTCGGTGGTGGGTGTCGGTGGGCTGGGCAAGACCCGGCTCGTCGTCGAGTACGGACTGGCACACGCAGCCGACTG
The DNA here is from genome assembly GCA_036736065.1 of Ilumatobacteraceae bacterium. Lineage (GTDB taxonomy): Bacteria > Actinomycetota > Acidimicrobiia > Acidimicrobiales > Ilumatobacteraceae > VFMC01. The sequence continues at coordinate 1,926 of DAINND010000224.1, read as the reverse complement.
GGGACATGGCATCTGGTTCGCCGACTTCAGCCGAATCGACGACCCCTCCGGCATCGCCACGGTCCTGGCCCAGGCGGTCGGCGTGTCGCCCGGGCACGATCGTGAGGTGTGGGACGTGATCGTCGACCACCTCCGCGACCGCGAGACCGTGGTGCTGCTCGACAACTGCGAGCACCTCGGCGACGACGTGGCGTTGAGGGCCGTCGAGTTGCTCGGTGCCTGCCCGGGAGTGCGCATCATCGCCACGAGCCGCGAGCCACTCGGCCCACGCGGCGAACGCGTGTGGCGACCGGCGCCTCTCGGGGTCGAGAACGGTGTCGAGCTGTTCTGTCGGCTCGCCGGCCTGGCCGATCCGGGTCCGGCGGCACTCGAGGCCATCACGGCGCTCTGCACCCGGGTCGATGGATTGCCTTTGGCGATCGAACTCGCCGCCGCACGAGCCGACCTGATCGACCCGGCGGAGATCGTCGCCGGACTCGACGCCGGTCGTGGCCTGGGCACGAGCCGGGATCCGACGCTCGATCGCCGGCAGCGCAGCCTCGAGGACCTCATCGCCTGGAGCTATGCACTGCTCACGCTCGAGGAGCAACAGCTGTTCCGGCGCCTCGGAGTGTTCGAGACCGGGTTCGACCTCGATGCAGCTGCCGCTGTGATGGGCGCGCACCGCGAGCCCGCCCTGGTGGCCGACCTGATGCGTTCGCTGCTCGACAAGTCGCTCGTCACCGCCGACCTGACAACGGGCACCGACCGGCACCGATTGCACATGACCGTTCGCAGCTACGCCAGGCACGTGCTCGACAGCGAGGGCGAGCTGGACGACAGCGCGTCGCAGTTGGCGGAGCACTACCTGGCGGCCATCGGCCCCCAGGTCGATGCCATCAGCGCAGGACCTTCCGTCTATCGGCGCCGTGCCATCGATGTCGACAACCTCAGGCACCTCATCCCCATCGTCAGCGACCTCGACCGGTCGACGGCCCTCGCACTGGCCGTGGTCGTCGTCGACACCACCATGCTGTCGTCGCGTCGGCAGGCGCTCAACGTGGGCCTCTCGCTGCTCGACCGCCTGCCCGGCAACGCACCCGAACGCGTGGCCCTGCTCGATTCCACCAGCGGGGCGGCGAGCGGGAGCGGCAACCTCGCACTCGCCCGCGAGCTGACCGAGCAGGCCTCAGCCCTTCGCGACAGCGTGGGCGAACCGCGCTGGCTCGACGGCGCGATCGACGAGGCCCGAGCGGTCCACGCCCTGTTCGAGTCCGACCCCACCACGGCGCTGTCGATCGCCCGGGCCGGGCTCGCCACAGTCACCACGCCGCACGGTGAGGCCCGTCTGCAGGGGACCGTCGGATGTGCCAGCGTGGAGCTCGGCGACCTCGACGCAGCCGAGGCCGCCTTCGAGATCGAGTTGCGGCACTACTCCGAGCCGACCGCATGGCGGGCCACGGCGCTGTGCAACCTCACCGATGTGGCACTGCGGCGCGGCGACATCCGTCGCGCCGGTTCCCTCCACCGCTCGGCGTTCGACATCAGCATCGAAGTCGGCCATGTCCCATCGGTCCTGTTCAGCATCGGCGCCGGGGCGCGCCTCGCAGCGAGCACCGGCGACTGGACCATGGCCTACCGGCTGGCGAACTGCCTCCTCGCGCAGCAGGCACCCATCGGTCTCGAGCTGTTCCCAACGGACCGCGCCATCATCGACTCGCTCCTCACCGACGCCGCACTCCATCTGGACCGCGGAACGCTCGAGCAGCATCGGATGCTCGGCGAGGCGACGACGATCGAGGACGCCATCACCCTGACCCGCTCGGTGGTCGATGCGATCACGATCGAGGGCACCGGTACGGCGGCCGCCACGGCAGCACCCTGAACAGTGGTGGCGTAGCCTGACTCGAACCGGAGACCTCCACCGTGTCAATGCAAACAGATTTC
>DAINND010000223.1:0-5481 GCA_036736065.1 Ilumatobacteraceae bacterium | reverse complement strand
TCACCACGTCGGCGCCGCGCTCGGCGAACGCGAGCACCATCTCGCGCCCGAGGCCGCGGCTGCCGCCGGTGACGACGGCAACCTTGCCGGTGAGGTCGAACAGGTCGCGGGAGGTGGCGGTCATGCCCTGTTCTTAGTCGCTCGGTCGGATGCTCGGGACACCCGGGCGATCACCCGGCGAGCGAGCGCAGGGTGTCGTCGAGCGCGTCGAGCGCTGCGGCGAGCTGGTCGTCGGTGTGCGCCAGGCCGACATTCATCATCCCGCGGTGGGCGATGTACACCCCGCGCTCGAGCAGGCCGAGGAAGAGCAGGTCCTGCAGCACGGCGTCGCGCTGGGCCATCTGGCGCAGCTGGGTGGGTGCCTCGGGCAATGCGTGCAGGCTCATCATCGAGCCGAAGCCGCTCACACTCACGGGCAACGGGCTGCGCGCCAGCACGGCGGCGACGTTCTGGCGGAACTCCTCGCCCCGCGTGAAGTGCGCCTCGGCGACATCGGCGGTGTAGACGGTGCCGAGCACGGCCACGCCGGCGTTCATCGTGGCGATGTTGTTGTTGAACGTGCCCGCATGGCTGATCACGCTGGTGCGACCCGACTCGGGGCTGGTGTCGTACTGGTCGAGCAGGTCGGCCCGGCCGCCGAAGGCGCCGAAGGAGAACCCGCCACCGATGTACTTGCCGTAGGTGGTGATGTCGGCCCGGGCGCCGAGCATGTCGACCATCCCGCACCGGCCGTGGCGCGACGTCATCACCTCGTCGGCGATGCACACCGCACCGACCGCGCGTGCAGCGGCGAAGACGCCCTGGATGTACTCCGGGGTCGTCGGGATGCAGCCCCCCGATCCGAGCATCGGCTCCATCACCACGGCCGCCAGGTCGCCGGCGTGCTGCTCGATGAGCGCCAGGGTGCCTTCGAGGTCGTTGTGAGGGGCGAGCACGTAGTCGTAGGGAGCGTTCCACGGTGCCGGGCCGCTGGCGAAGTAGAGCACCCCGCCGTGGTAGCCGCCGAGCATCACCATCAGCTTCGAGCGACCGGTGAACTGCAGGGCCGTGGTGATCGCCATCAGGTTGGCCTCGGTGCCCGAGTTGGTGAAGCGCACCCGGTCGAGGCGGAACCGCTCGCACATCAGCCGGGCCAGCTCGGCTTCGGCGGGGTGGATGCCGCCGACGCTCACATTGGTGTCGAGCGCGGCCTTGACGTGGTCGATCACCCGGCGCTCGGAATGGCCGAGCAGACCGGCGGTGTAGTCGCCGAGCAGGTCGATGTAGGTGTGTCCGTCGGCGTCGGTGAGCGTGGCCCCGGCTCCGGCGACGAAGGTGAGTGGGAACGGCGGATGGGTGAGCACGGTGCGGGTGTGCCCGCCGGGCAGGAACCTCCGGGCCTGGTCGTAGGCCGCGTGGCTGGCGGGGTTCCGGTCGGCGAAGTCCTGTCGAGCCCGGTCCAGTTGCGCTGCGTTCATGCGCGCAGCCTAGATCGCGGCTGCGGCCCGTCGGGCTTCGAGCACCGCCTCGGCGATCGTGCGCGGTGCGACGCAGTCACCGATCCGCACGGCCCCGCGCACCGTCGGTTCCGCGGGGAGACGGAAGCCGCAGTCGACGAGCGCTGCACTGTCGATCAGCTGCGTCTCACCGCTGAAGCGGTCCTGGATGCGCGCCCCGTCGGGCCCGACCGAACGCAGCAGCGCTCGGCGGACCACCTCGACGCCGCGCTGCGCGAGACGGACGTTGGCCGGGGCGAGGTCGCCGCTGCGGCTGAGCTCGTTGCCCGCGATGTTGTCCTGCGTGATGAGCACGGCTCGGTCGCCGAGCTCCTCGGCCAGGGCGACGGCGATGGGCCCGCCGATCGGGTCGAACAGCGCCACCCGACCCTCGGTCGGCAACGTGGCGGCGCCCGTGCGCAGGTCGACGACGTCGATCACCACGGCACCCGGCTCGATGTCGTAGCCGCGGGTGCCGGGTGCGGAGCCGATGGCTTCGATGACGATGCCCTGCGGTGCGGCATCGGTGCCGACGGTCGCGCCGGTTCGCACCTCCACGCCGAGCCGCGCGCACTCGGCGACCAGCCAGTCGACGAACGCCCGGCCCGGCCCGGCGACTGCGGCGACGCCCCCCACGCGAGCAGTGCGTTCGAGCACCCTCACCCGGTGGCCGCGGGTCGCCGCCACACGGGCGGCCTCGAGACCGGCCACTCCGCCGCCCACCACGGTGACGTCGTGCGGTGCGGCAGCGGGGGTGTACCAGTCGGGGTCGTCGCCCTCGTGGCCGGCCGACGGCTCGACCACGCACGACACGATCGGGTTGCGCGCGTCACGCACCTGGCACCGCTGGTTGCAGCGGATGCACGGCCGGATCCGCTCGGCCTCACCGGAGCGCACCCGGGCGACCAGATCCGGGTCGGCGATCTGGGCGCGGGTCATCTCGACGGCATCGCACGCGCCGTCGTCGATCGCCCATTCGGCCTGGCCCCAGTCGACGACCGAGCCCTGCAGCAGCACGGCCACGTCGGCGCCGGTCTGCTGCACGGCGGCGCGGACGTCGCGGCACACGCCGATGTTGAACCCGGTCGGCTCGTGGAAGTCCGGTCGGGTCTTCTCGGCCGAGAAGATCGCGCCACGGGTGACCACCAGGTAGTCGACCCGCGCCGCTGGATCGCCCACCAGCGCGGCGGCGATCGACGGCGCCATCTCGGGGGTGATGCCGGCCCATGGGGCCAACTCGTCGCACGACAGCCGCAGGCCGACGATCGCCTCAGGTGCAGCGGCGCGCACGGCCGCGAGCACCTGGCGGGCGAACAGCAGGCGGTCGGTGCCCCATTCGTCGCCGCGATGGTTGGTGAGGCCCGACAGGAACTGACGAACCAGGCTGTGCTGGCCGGCGTTGATCTCGACCCCGTCGCAGCCCGATGCGACGGCGAGCGCGGCCGCTGCACCGAAGCCGGCGACGACGGCGGCGATGTCGTCGGCCTCCATCCACTTCGGCACCTCGCGGCTGTTCACCTCGGGCACCCGCGACGGCGCCCACAGCGGCGCCTGGCTGTAGGCGCTCGAGCCCTGGCCGCCGGCATGGTCGAGCGAGGCGATCACCAGCGAACCGTGCGCGTGGCAGGCGGCGGTGATGGCAGCCCATCCGGCGGCGCACCGTGCGGCGAGCGGGGCGCGCTCGTAGGGCCAGTCGCTGGCGTGCACACTCGCGCCCTCGACCACGATCACACCTGACCCGCCGGCGGCGCGTCGGGCGTAGTAGGCGACGTGGCGGTCGGTGAGCCGACGCTCGTCGTCACCGAGGTTGGTGACGTGGGGGCCGAACATCACGCGCGACGGAGCCTGCCGACCGGCGAGATGCAGGGGTTCGACGAGCCGCGCCATGCGGCGGCGACGCTACCGCGCCCCACCCGGGTTCACTCAGGTGAGCGCGGCAACGAGCGACGCGCCGTGCTCAGGCGCCGGCGACGGGGACCGGTTTGCGGGTGAGGCGCACCGGCTTGGAGTGGTCCATGCTCGGCTTGGGCACCACACCGAGGTCGACGCCGCGCAAGGCGTCGTCGGCCGCGCCGCCCACGCACTCCGGGTCGGGGCCGTCGAGGGGGAGGCCGGTGAAGAACTTGGCGGCCATGCACCCGCCCTGGCAGGCGTCGTAGCTGCCGCAGCTGGCGCAGGCGCCGGCCGACTGCGGCTCGCGCAGCTCGCGGAACAGCTCGCTGTGCTTCCACACCTGGGCGAAGCCGCCCTCGTCGCGCACCGAACCGGCCTTGAACTGGTCGTGGATCACGAACGGGCAGGCGTACACGTCGCCGATCGGGTCGATGAGGCACACCACCCGGCCGGCCCCGCACATGTTCAGCCCCGGCAGTGGCTCACCGAGCGCGTTGAGGTGGAAGAACGAGTCGCCGGTCAGCACGTCGGCGCCGTGGTCGAGCAGCCAGTGGTAGATCTGACGCTGCTGCGCGTTGGTGGGATGCAGGTCGTGCCACGTGTCGGCGCCGCGGCCGCTCGGGCGCAGCCGGGTGACGCGCAGCTGGGCGCCGTAGCTGTCGGCGAGCGCCTTGAACTCGTCGAGCTGGTCGACGTTGTGGCGGGTGACGACGACGCTCAGCTTGAACGGACCGTTGCGCTCGACGAACCCGGCGTCGCGCAGGTGGTCCATCGCCCGGATCGCCGTGTCGTAGCTGCCGATGCCCCGCACGGCGTCGTTCGTGGCGGCGTCGGTGCCGTCGAGGCTGATCTGGATGTCGAGGTAGTCCATCGCCGTGAGGCGGTGGGCCTTCTCGGCGTCGATGTACGCGCCGTTGGTGGAGAACTTCACACCGATGCCGCGGCCGATCGCGTACTCGACGAGCTCGAAGAAGTCGCGCCGGATCATCGGCTCGCCGCCGCCGATGTTGATGTAGAAGACCTGCAGGTCGTGCAGCTCGTCGAGCACCCGCTTGGCCTCGGCGGTGGTGAGCTCGCGCGGGTCGCGCTGGCCACTCGAGCTGAGGCAGTGCACGCACTGCAGGTTGCAGGCGTAGGTCAGCTCCCAGGTGAGGCAGATCGGCGCGTCGAGGCCGGTCTTCAACTGGCTGACGAGGGACTCAACGCTCACGGACGATCTCCGAACGCTGCAGGCTGGTGAACGCCGTGGCGAACGACGACCAGCGGGACGGGGCGATGCCGCAGGCCTCGAGGGCTGCGGCGAGGGAGGGGTGGGCGGCGCGCGCCTCGGCCACGGCGACCATGTCGCGATGCTTGAGGAACACCAGGCGCCGGTTGCCGTAGTGGTAGGCGAGGGCGCCGAACGGCTCGGGGCGCAGCGCGACCTGCGGGTGCAACTCGAGCGCTGCGCTCAGGATCGCTGCGGTCGGGATCTCTGCGCTCGACGACGCGTCAGTAGACGCCGCACATGCCGTCGATCGAGATCTCCTCGACGAGCAACTCGTCCGCGGCGAGCAACTCGGCGTCCTGGGTCTCGGCGGTGTCGACGGTCGGGTTCTCCATAGCGGCGAGCGTAGCCCTCCCGTCCGCCCGCTGCTACGCGAGCGCCACGTCGAACTCCACTGGTATACGCCCGGCGCGGTGTGCCTAGGATCGCTGCACGCATCGACACATGGGGGTTTCGTCGTGAAGACCAAGGCTGCAGTCCTCTGGGAAGTCAACGCACCGTGGAGCGTGGAGGAGATCGACCTCGATCCGCCCGGCCCGGGTGAGGTGCTGGTGAAGATCGCCGCGAGCGGCATGTGCCACAGCGACGAGCACCTCGTCACCGGCGACCTGCCGTTCGCCCCGCCCATCATCGGCGGGCACGAGGGCGCTGGTGTCGTGCAGGAAGTGGGTGAGGGCGTCAGCTGGCTCGCCCCCGGCGATCATGTCGTGTTCGGGTTCATCCCCTCGTGTGGCCGCTGCCCGAGCTGCTCGACCGGCCACCAGATCCTGTGCGAGCTCGGCGCCCTGATGGGCCGCGGCAAGCTGATCGCCGACGGCACCAGCCGTCTCCATGCCCGTGGCCAGG
>DAINND010000222.1:0-5574 GCA_036736065.1 Ilumatobacteraceae bacterium | reverse complement strand
CGACGGTGTCGGTGTGGGTGTAGCTGAAGACGTGGCCGATGTGCAGCGAGCCGCTCACCGTGGGCGGCGGGGTGTCGATGGCGAACACCTGGTCGCGGGTGGACGACGGGTCGAAGCGGTAGGTGCCCTCGTGCTCCCAGCGGTCGATGAGACGTGCCTCGATGCCGTCGAGCGACGGACGTTCCGGGATGTTCGCCATAGCGGCCCCGAGCCTACCGGGGCACCGTCCGCGGCGTCCCGTCCACCATCCCTGGCGGTGGGGGGGGGGGGGGGGGGGGGGGGGGGGGGGCGAGGCAGCCGCCACGCGGGGGGGGGGGGGGGGGGTGTGGGGGTGGGGGGGGGGGGGCCCCCCCCCCCCCCCCCACCATGGTGGGGGGATGCTCAGTGTTCGGAACGGAGGGTCGGATCGGATGGGATCACATCCATCTCCTCCCGACGGGCCGGGCCTCGTAGGCTGTGGACCCATGTTGCGCCTGTACGACACCGCCACCCGCGAGGTCCGCGAGCTGCGCCTGCGCGAGCCCGGCACGGTGAGCGTCTACCTGTGCGGGCCGACGGTGTACGGGCCGCCGCCCCTCGGCCACGGTCGGGCGACGCTGGTGTACGACGTGATGCGCCGCTACCTCGAGTCGACCGGGCTGCAGGTGCGCCTGGTCAGCAACATCACCGACATCGACGACAAGATCATCGACCGGGCCAACCGCGAGCAGCGGCCCTGGCAGGACATCACCCACAAGTGCGAGGACATCTGGTTCCGGGCGATGGGTCGCCTCGGCGTGGCCCGCCCGACCGATGTGCCCCACGCCACCGAGTGGGTCGACGAGATGGTGGCGATGATCGGCGAGCTGATCGATGCCGACCGCGCCTACGTCACCGACGACGGTGTGTACCTCAGCGTCGAGACGGTGCCCGACTACGGCCTGCTCGCCAACCAGCACCTCGACGACCTGCTCGCCGGCGGCGGCGAGCGCGAGGTGTTCGGTGCCGACGCCAAGCGGCATCCGGCGGACTTCGCACTGTGGAAGTTCACCAAGCCCGGTGAGCCGGCCTGGCCGTCGCCGTGGGGCGAGGGTCGCCCGGGGTGGCACAGCGAGTGCGTGGTGATGAGCCTCGGCCTGCTCGGCGAGGGGTTCGACCTGCACTGCGGGGGCATGGACCTGAAGTTCCCGCACCACGAGAACGAGCGGGCCCAGGCGGTGGCGCTCGGCAAGCAGTTCGCCAACCACTGGATGCACAACGGCTTCGTCGTCGACGCCGAGGGCGAGAAGATGTCGAAGAGCCTCGGCAACGTGGCCAACCTGCTCGACCTCCTCGACCAGTACGACCCGCGCGCCTATCGGATGCTGCTGCTCCAGTCGCACTACCGCGGCCCGGTCAGCGTCACCCAGGACAACATCGATGCGTCGGTCAACGCCTTGGCCGGCCTCGACTCGTTCGCGGCGCGGTCCGCCGGTGTGGCCGATGCCGAGCCCGACGCAGCGGTCGTCGCTGCGTTCCGCGAGCGGATGGACGACGACCTCGACACGCCGGGAGCGACGGCGCTGCTGTTCGACACCGTGCGCCGCGCCAACGCGGCGCTCGATGCCGGCGATCCGGCCGTGGCCGGGCTGGCGGCAGCAGTGCGCGCGATCTGTTCCGCTGTCGGCCTCGAGCTCAAGGGCGCGGCCGACGTCCCTGTCGAGGCAGCGGCCAAGGCTGCCGCGCTCGACGCCGCCCGCGCGGCCAAGGACTTCGCGACCGCGGATGCCCTGCGCGCCGAGTTGCAGGCCGACGGCTGGGTGGTCGAGACGACCAAGGCCGGCACGACCCTGCGCCGCTGACCACGCCTCCGCGACGGTGCTACGGTCCGGCCTCGTCGAACCGAGAACCATGGGGGTGGGTCGTGGCGCGAATCGCTGGACGTGAGGTCGGTCAACCTCGGGACATCACCGAGGTCGACGCGGCATGGATGACCAAGGTGTTGCGCACCAGTGGCGCGATCGACGATTCCACGAGCGTGGCCAGCGTCGAGAGCCAGCCGTTCGCCGTGGGCGCCGGGTTGCTGAGCCTGCTGTTTCGCGCCTCGCTCGGCTATGACGGCGGCGACGGGCCCGGTTCGGTGATCGTCAAGTTCCCGATCGACCATCCGCACCAGCGCGGCCTCGCCGACAGCCTCGGCTTCTACCCGCGTGAGGTGCGCTTCTACACCGAGCTGGCACCCAGGTCCAACATCCGCACACCAGTGGTGCACGCGGCGATGATGGCTGATGACAGCACCGACTTCGTCGTGGTGATGGAGGACCTCACGGGTCGCGGTGCGGCCGACCAGCGGGTTGGTGCGACCTGGGAGCAGGCGCTGGCCAGCGTCGACGCGATGGCCGCGCTGCACGCCGGGTGGCATCAGTCGCCCGATCTCGCCGGGCTGGCCGACACGTATCCGCCGATGCTCAACCCCGGCTATCTGTTCGGCCTCCCGCAGATCTTCGCCGCTGGCTGGCCCGCGACGTTGGAGCATGCTTCCGATCTGCTCACGCCAGAGCTGATCGCGTTCGGCGAGCGCTACGGCGAGCTGATGGAGTTCATGCTCACCGCCTCGAACGAGCCGGCGACGTTCGTGCACGGTGACTGGCGGCTCGACAACCTGTTCTTCGACGGCGACGACGTGATCGTGATCGACTTCCAGATCTCGGGACTGGCGAGCGGCACCTACGACCTCGGCTACTTCGTCAGCCAGTCGATCGAGCGGTCAGTGCGCGCCGGCCGCGAAGAGGAGCTCGTCGATCGCTACCTGAGCGCACTGGCGGCGCACGGTGTGGTCCGCGACCGGGCCGAGGTGATGCGCCAGTTCAAGCTCGCGGTGTGCCAGTGCTTCATCTACGGCGTGTCGTCGTTCCCGTCGTACGCCGAGCTGCCCGAGCGCAGCCAGCAGCTGATCCGCCTGCTGCTCGGTCGTTCCGCGCAGGCGATCGTCGACCTCGACGCGCTCGCCGAGCTGCCGCTCTGATCGGGCCCGACTAGTCGCGCCTGTCGGCGGTGCAGGCTGCCCCGTCGCAGACGTCGATGAGTGTGTCGTCGAAGAGGAACGCGGCTTTCTGGCGGCGCACGTCCGGGTCGGCGCGAGGGTCCTCGTGCGAGTCGCGACTGGTGCGCGGGGGCACGTTCTCGAACGGGATCGGGTCGCTGCCGGAGTCCCACACCACGATCGCCGAGCCATCGCTCGGGTACACGGTGGTGTCGATGCCCCAGCCCGGCTCCTTCTCGGCGCTGCGGCCGTCGGCGGTGACTGGACGGTGGATGGTGGCGCCCACCGCGCGGGCGGCGATGAACGCCGACAGCTCGGAGACCTGCCAGTCGCCGAAGGCCACGTGGAGGAGCACCTCCTTGGCCGGAGTGCCCGGGTACGGGTCGGCGGTGATGTGCTGCACGTACCCGGCGCCCTCACCGCGGTCCCAGAGCATCTGGACGAGCGCGATGAGCATCACCCGGTCGAGGTCGTTCGGGTAGGCGGGCTCCATGATCGCCTCGTAGGTGTCGAAGTCGACCGAGCGCTCGAGCAGCATCGAGTAGTTCATGCCCACCACGCCGAGCACGGCGCGCTCGATGTCGGGTGACACGGCAGCGAGCATCAGGCCCATGATCCCGCCCTGGCTGTTGCCGTCGTAGTCGAGGTGGGTGGTGTCGATGAGCGGTGTGCCGTCGGCGCGCTGGAACGCCGGGTCGCTCGCCAGGCCGTCGGGGTGGATCATCAGGCGGCCGAGGAAGACCTGGTTGAGCACGCCCTGCTGCAACCGGTCGGCCATGGTCGGGAAGTTGGAGAACTCGGCAAGGGTGGCGGCGGCGTTGCCGATGTCGTCCTCGCTCATCCCCGCCCACTTGGTGGCGCAGAAGACGGTGTTGTGCTCGTTGGAGAAGGCGCGCAGGTTTCCGGCGCCCACTTCGCGGTTGCTGCCGAGCAGGCCGTGGCCGTACTGCACGAGGTGCGCCGCCTCGGTGTCGGCCACCGTGGCGTCGCTGACGTTGCAGATGAACGATGACTCGACGGTGCCGTTCTGCACCGGCAGCTCGTCGGCGGTCGCCGTCACGCCGTCGCCGTAGAAGAAGCGGTTGCCCGCGCTGCCGTCGCCCGTGAGGTAGTTGGGCACGGTGTAGGTGCCCTCCACCCGGAAGGCGATGCCGTCGTCGGGGGCTGCCGTCACCGCGGTGACGCCGAAGGCCGGGGCAGCATCGCCGAGCGTGGCCAGCGCGTCGTCGCGGATGTGCAGCATCCGTTCGCTGATGTTGCGCTGGCTGGCCACGGTGAAGTCCCAGGCGAGCTGCAGCTCGCCACGTTCCACGCCTGCGGCCTCGAGCACAGCGAAGTTCGCCTCCATCGACTCGGCGCGCGGGGCGAGGATGCTGATGCCGTCGGCCCACCCGTCGCGGTAGGCGGCGAACACCGGTGACGGCTCGAGCGGTGCGCCATCGGCGCCCACCAGGCCGCGCAGGGCGATCACATAGGTGCCGCCCTCGGTCAGCGGCACGGCGGGGTGGACGGCCAGCAGGCGGTCGGCGTCATCGTCGGCCTTCGCGTCGAGCTCGGCCCACAGTGGCACGCGCTCGCCGGTGTCGGCGTCGATCAGCACCACGGGCGTGTCGTCGGCGAGTGAGGCCTCGAGGTCGGTCCACGGCGGCAGGTTCGACGCCTCGGCATCGAGGCCGGGCACGTAGGTGAGGATCGGGGTGTTCGGGCTGAACCCGTCGTTGCGGTTCCACTCGGTCAGCTCGACCCACGTGCCGTCAGCATTGGCCGGGGCCGAACCCTCGGGGAAGGCGACGCGCCGGCCGGTGTCGGTGGTCGGGTCGTCGGTGAGGAAGTGGTTGCTCGGGAACGGCAGCAGGCACTGGCGCATGTCGAGCGGGTCGCAGCCGGGCGCCACTCCCGACAGCAACGCCTCGACCGCAGCCAACTGCTCGGGGGTCGGCTCGGGCTTCTCGGGCTCGGGGGCGGCGGTGGTCTCCGGTGCCGGGGCCGCCGTGATGTCGGGGGCCGCCGTGCTCGCCGACGCCGTCGTGCCAGGCGACGCTGCGTCGTCCCCGCTGCACGCCGCAGCGCCGACCAGCGCGAACGCCACCATCACTGCTGCACCTCGACGCATCGTGTCCCCCTTCGTCGTCGATCCCACTCTGCCACTACTGCGGGGGTGACGTGCGCCGACGCGTTGCCAAGCCGGTTACCGGTGAGTAACTTGTCGGCCATGGCTGACTTCTCGCTCAACGAAGATCAACTCCAGATCCAGAAGTGGGTGCACGACTTCGCCGAATCGGTGATCCGCCCCGCCGCCCACGAGTGGGACGAGCGCGAGGAGTTCCCGTACCCGGTGGTGCAGGAGGCCGCGAAGATCGGCCTCTACGGCTGGGAGTTCCTGATGAACGCCTTCAGCGACCCGACCGCGCTCACCCTGCCGGTCACGGTCGAGGAGTTGTTCTGGGGCGACGCCGGCATCGGCATGGCCATCATGGGCTCGGCCCTCGCGGCTGCCGGCATCAGTGGCAACGGCACGCCCGAGCAGGTGATGGAGTGGGTGCCGCAGTGCTACGGCGACGCCGACAACGTGC
>DAINND010000221.1:0-5602 GCA_036736065.1 Ilumatobacteraceae bacterium | reverse complement strand
GCCTGGGTCGGCTGCGACCTGCCCACCCAGCACTGCCAGACCGACCACAGCGTCCCCTACTCCACCGCCGGGCCCACCGACCCCACCAACGCCGGCCGACTCTGCGGGCACCACAACCGGTGGAAGCACCACGGCTACCGCACCGTGCGCCGCGGCGACGGCACCTGGGACATCTACCGACCCGACGGCACCCGCATCGGCCAGCACATCCGCCCCGCAGCCTGAACCAGCCGGCGAGCCCGGCAGGCGCGATGATGCAGCCGTGCGCACCCACGACGCCCCGATCGACTCGTTCCTCGTCGCCTGCGCCGAACGGATGACCGCACTGGCGACCGACCCGCCCTCCGCCGACGGGGCAGCAGCGTTCGCGCAGGCCCTCGAGCGGTCGCGCCCGCTGCCGTTAGCGCCCGGCAGGCAGCCGGCGCTCGGCACCGTCGACACGATCGACGACACACCGCTCGGGCAACGCTTCGCCGAGATCGCTGCGCTGCTGGCGTGGGAGCCGACGTTCCGGACCGACGACCAGGGCGCCGACATCGCCCTTGCGCCGCTCGATCAGGTCCGCGACCTGGCCGGCCTCACCGTCGGCATCATGTACATCAGGCCCAGCTGCACCTACCCGCTGCACAGCCATCCGCCGCACGAGCTCTACCTCACGCTCGCGGGGCATGGCGACTGGCGCTACGGCGGCCACGAGGGCTTCCGGCGGGTCGGGCCCGACGCCGTGATCTACAACCACCCGCGCGACCTCCCCCCAGCCGTCGCCGGCGAGGCACCGCTGGTGGCGTTGTACGTCCTGTGGGGCTGACGCGCCGTCCGTCGCTCAGTCGCCTCGGTCGACCCGAGGGATCACCCGGCCCGTAGCCGTGCTCGTGCGCCGGTAGGCGGCAGGTGTGCAGCCGTACACCTCGCGGAAGCGCACGACGAGATGTCGTTCGTCGGTGAAGGCGAGCTCGGCGGCGATCGCCCGCACGCTGCGCGAGGTGCTCGTCAGCAGCTCGGCCGCGGCGGCGAGCCGCCGGTCGAGGCGGAAGCGCGCCGGAGCCGCACCGACCTCGGCACGGAACGCCTTGCGCCAGGCGTCGTAGGGCATGCCCACGGCAGCGGCGACCGCGGGCAGGGTCAGCGGCGTGCCCGGCCCGGGCGCGAGCAGGGCGATCGAACGCGACAGCCACGAGCCGGCCGGCGGCGCGCGAGCCGCGGCGCTGGCGACCATGTCGGCGAGGAGCGCCAGCACCATCGCCGCCTCGGCATCGCGGCCGGCCGCCGTCGTGGGCGCAGGCCGCAACCGGAAGTGGTCGAACCTGGCGGCCCAGCGATCGACGTCGACCAGGTCGAGCACGGGGCGCGCCGGGGCGAGCAGCCCGGCCGACACCGCCGTGCGGAACAGGGGCCCGTTGTAGACCAAGGAGCGCTCGTCCCACCCCGGCTCGCCGGCGCCGTACCAGTGCGGGCGCTCCGGGAACACCAGCACCAGGCTGCCGGGCCCGAGCCGACGGTCGTGATCGGCATCGCGATAGCGGCCCGTCCCGGCGGTGACGAGTGTGCACCCGAACATCGGGAAGCGAACATCGATGCCCGGCCGAGGGCCACGGCGCGACGATGCCGCTCCCGCCATGACCAGGCGGCCGACGTGGCCGACGAGGCCGTCACGGATGACGATCGATGACGGCATGGCGCTCCTCCACGATGTACCCCTCAAGCCAGGGGATACCTTGCCACGCCCGCTGGGCCCGTGTGGCCTGTGCGCCATGACGCACACGTCGCCCGACCCCGACGCCCCGATCGCCCTCGACCACGAACACCTGGCCGACTCGGCGTTCTGGACGGCGCCGTCGGCGCACCGGGCGCGGGTGTTCGCCGAGTTGCGCCGCGTCGCCCCGTTGCGCCACTACCCCGCTCGGCGCAGCGGGTTCAGCCTTGCGTGCACTGAGTTCTGGGCGCTCACCCGCTACGACGACATCTGGACGGCGAGCCGCACACCGAGCGTGTACTGCTCCGGGGTGACGATCGACATCGAGGAGATGCCCGACGAGCTCGGCGAGTTCTACCCGTCGATGATCAACCTCGACGATCCCGAGCACGGTCGGCTGCGCCGCATCGTGGCCTCCGGCTTCACCCCGAAGCAGATCGCGGCCGGCGTGCCTGCACTGCAGCAGATCGCGGCGAGCATCATCGACGACCTGCTCGACCGATACGGCGACGGCAGCGAGTTCGATCTGGTCGCCGAGGTGTCGTCGCGTCTGCCACTGCGGGCGATCTGCTCGATGGTGGGCGTGCCCGAGGCCGACCAGGGCCTGATCCTCGAGTGGACGAACGCCGCCGTGTCGCCCGACGACCCGTCGGTCGGCGTCGAAGGGGCCGCAGCGGCGTTGCGCAGCATCGCCGACTACGCGATCGCCCTCGGGCGCGAACGGCTCGCCCACCCCACCGGCGACCTCACCACCGTGCTGATGCACGCCGAGGTCGACGGCGAACGGCTCACCCCCACGGAGTTCGCCAACTTCGTGATCCTGCTGCTCTCGGCAGGCAACGAGACCACCCGAAACGCGATCACCCACGGGGTGCGGTTGCTGACAGCCAACCCCGACCAGCGGCAGATCTGGTTCGACGACTTCCCCAGCCATGCGGCCACCGCAGTGGAGGAGATCGTGCGCTACGAGCCGCTCATCTCGAACATGTGCCGGGTGCTCACCCGCGACGTCGAGCTGCACGGCATCACCCTGCAGGCGGGCGAGAAGGTGGCGCTGTGGTACCCGTCGGCGAACTTCGACGAGCGGACGTTCACCGACCCCGAGCGCTTCGACGTGCGCCGGCCGGTACATCCGCAACAGGGCGGCTACGGCGCAGGCGGCCCGCACTTCTGCCTGGGGGCCAATCTCGCCCGCAGGGAGATGACGGTGCTGTTCGACGAGATCCGTCGACGCACCCCGGACCTGGCCACCACGGGCGAACCCGAGCGGGTCGTGTCGATGGCGCTCAACTCGATCAGGAGTGTGCCGGCGAGCATCGCCCCGTGACCTCGGCGATCAGGCCGGCGGGCAGCCGAGCAGGCGCAGGATCGCCGCGTGGGCTCCCTCGGCGTCGAGGTCGGTGACGACCTGGATGGGTGACGTCTCGTCGGGCGTGCCGTGCACCCGGCCGTCGGCCTCCACCTGCAGCGCCATCGGGGTGACGGTGAACCACTCGGGCTCGACCATGGCGAGCAGCGCCAGCGGATCGTGGGCCCAGCTGCGGTCGTTCGGCATGCCCTCGCGCAGGCCCGACAACCACTGCCAGCACCGCCGCGCCTGGTCGGCCATCAGCGGGCCGATCGGGTGCACTGCGGCGATGCGCTCGACATCGCGCTCGTCGATCGCCACCCGCAGCGTCTGGTCGAGCGGCACGATCGTGATCGCAGCGCCCGAGCCGAGGACGATCTCGGTCGCCACCGCGTCGCACGCGAAGTTGTGCTCGGGCCAGCCGGCCTGGAGCTCGCCACCCATCACCATGATCCGGCGCACGTTGCGGGCAAAGGCCGGGTCGCGACGGATGGCCGTGGCGATGTTGGTGAGCGGGCCGATGGCCAGCACCTCGAGCGAGCCGGGCTCGGCGGCAGCCAGCCCGGTCAGCACGTCGACCGCGTGAAGGGGCTCGTAGCGCGCGTCGGCAAGACCTGGCACGCCCTCGCCCTCGTGGCCGGCCCACATCACCGCCTTGCCGCTCAGCGTCTGCTCGCAGCCGCAGTGCAGCGGCACATCGATCCCCATCAGCGCGAGTGCGACCGAGGCCAGCCGCGCCCGCACATCGGTGTCTCCGTAGACGAGGGTGACCGCCTGCAGGTCGAGCTCGGGAAGCGCCGGCAGCATCGCCAACGTCCACAGGTCGTCGACATCGGTGCCGATGTCGGTGTCGATCACCAGTCGCCGGGCCATTGCACGAGTCTCGCACGAGCGGCGCACCGGGCGTCGGTGCGTCACACCATCACTCGCTGGGGCTGACGAGTCCCGTCTCGTACCCGATGACCACCAGTTGTGCCCGGTCGCGCGCGTTCAGCTTGCCGAGGATCCGGCTGACGTGCGTCTTCGCCGTGAGCGGCGACATGAACAGCGACTCGCCGATCTCGGCGTTCGCCTTGCCTCGGGCAACCTCGACCAGCACTTCGCGCTCGCGCTCGCTCAGCACATCGAGCAGGCCGGACGTGCCGGGACGACTGACCGGTCGCTTGACCAGGTCGGCGATGAGCCGCCTCGTCATGGCGGGAGAGATCAGCACGTCGCCCTCGACGGCAGCCCGGATCGCCTCCAGCAGGAGCCGAGGCGGTGTGTCCTTCAGGAGGAACCCGGACGCACCTGCCCCGAGCGCTTCATACACGTACTCGTCGATCGCGAACGTGGTCAGCACGAGCACCTTGGTGGAGCGCAGTCGGTCGTCGCCGCAGATCGCGCGGGTGGCGTCGAGCCCGTCCATCCGGGGCATGCGGACGTCCATCAGCACCACGTCGGGTCGGGTGCGCCACACCTCGGCGAGCGCCTGGGCACCGTCGCCGGCCTCACCGACCACCTCGATGCCGGGCTCGTTGGCGAGCAGCGCAGCGAACCCACGGCGCACGAGCTCCTGGTCATCGGCGAGCAACACGCGGATGTCGCGCCCGGGCCCTGCGGGAGTCTCGCCGCTGGCGGTCACGCGCCGCTCCCGTCCGACGGCTGGTAGGGCACGAACGCACGCACGACGAACCCGCCGTCATCGGCGGGACCGGCCTCGACGGTGCCGCCGAGGAGTTCGGCCCGCTCGCGGATGGCGACCAGACCGATGCCGGTGCTGGGTGCGGCGGGGGCCGCCGATGTCGGCGCATCGTTCGTCACGACGACGTGCGCACCCTCGGGCGAATGACGGAGCGTGACCACGGTGGGCACGTCGCCGGCATGGCGGGCGACGTTCACGAGACATTCGTGCACGATGCGGTGCACCGTCACCACGGTGCTCTCGGCCACACCGGCAGGATACGACCCGTCTTCGACGACGTGCACCCTGGTGGAGCCCTCGGCAGCCGCGGCAACGACATCGTGGAGGCCGGCAGGATCGGCCGGCACCGGCCGCAGCGGCACGGACTCGTCGGAGCGCAGGAGCCCGAGGAGGGAGCGCAACTCGTCGAGGGACCGGCGGCCGACGTCGTTGATCTGCTCGAGTGCCGAGCGGGCAGCCACCGGATCCCGCTCGAAGACATGGGCCGCGACGCCCGCCTGCACCGTGATGGCCGACAGCGAGTGAGCGACGATGTCGTGCAGATCGTGGGCGATCCGAAGACGTTCGGCCTGCAGCCGCTCGGCGACCTGGCGCTCGATGGCCTCCGCTCGACGGCGCAGATTGGCACGGCGGGCATCGGCGGCAGCCACCGGCAGGAGCAGCACGGCCGTATCGGTGGCCCACTCGAACCAGAACTGCTCGTCGCCGTACAGCGCCCCCAGTCCGGCAACTGCGACGGCGACGCCCGCCCCGAACCAGATGACCGACCGTTGGTCGCTGCTGCGCACCAGTCGGTACAGCGCCACGATGAGCAGAGGTCGCAGCGCGAGGTGACTCGACGTGGTCGCCAGCGTGACCACATCGAGCACCCCGATCA
>DAINND010000220.1:0-5604 GCA_036736065.1 Ilumatobacteraceae bacterium | reverse complement strand
TCTTGATGTGGACGACACCGTTGGTGACGTTCTTGCGCTCGCGCTTGCGGGGGCGACGACCGCCCGGCTTCGGCTTGGCCATTACTTCCTCACTGCCTTCTTCTTGTTGGCGACCGTCTTCTTCGGGCCCTTGCGGGTGCGGGCGTTCGTGCGGGTGCGCTGGCCGCGCACGGGCAGGCCCTTGCGGTGCCGCACGCCCTGCAGGCAACCGATCTCGATCTTGCGCTTGAGGTCCTGGGCGACCTCGCGACGCAGGTCGCCTTCGACGGTGAGGTTCGCGTCGACCCACAGACGGATCCGGTTGATCTCGTCCTCGGTCAGGTTGCGGACCCGCTCGTTGCGATCGAGGTTGGTCTCGTCACAGATGCGCTGCGCCGTCGGCTTGCCGATGCCGAAGATGTAGGTGAGGGCGATCTCGAGCCGCTTCTCGCGGGGGATGTCGACGCCGGAAATACGTGCCATGGACCTGGTGACCTGTTCTCTCAGCCTTGACGCTGCTTGTGACGGGGGTTCTCGCAGATCACCATGACGCGACCGTGCCGGCGGATCACCTTGCACTTGTCGCAGATCTTCTTCACGCTCGGGCGGACCTTCATGGTGACGTGCTTCTTTCGAACTTCAGTGGGGACTACTTGTAGCGGTAGGTGATCCGACCGCGGGTGAGGTCATACGGAGTGAGCTCCACCTGCACCTTGTCGCCGGGGAGGATCCGGATGTAGTTCATCCGCATCTTCCCTGAGATGTGCGCCAACACCTGGTGGTTGTTGTCGAGCTCCACCCGGAACATGGCGTTGGGGAGGGACTCGAGGATCGTGCCCTCGAGCACGATGGCGTCGTCTTTCGGCTTGGGCAGGGGAAACTCCGTTTCTGGAGATGAGTGGACGAACGAGGCGCCGGCTCCACGAACCGCACGCTGAACCCGTTCGGGGCACGCGAGCCAAGACGTGGTCCGACAGGACCGGGGGACGATGCTATCGGGCGCGATCCGGAACGCCAAGTCCCGTCGCGCTGTTCCTGCGGGCGGCACATCGCCCGGCGCGTCCGGCCGATCGTAGCGTCGGGCCGGTCGCCGGGCCGTGGATCCTTGCCGTGATGGAACCGGTCGGCACGGTGGTACGGGTGAGCAAGATCGCTGGTGCCGTCGCGGCCGCACTGCTGGCTGGACCGCTCGTGGCCGTCGCGCCCGTCGGCGTGGGCGCACCGGTGGCCCGTGCCGCCCCCGTCACCACGACGGCCTACCAGCCCCTGGCCGCGGCCACGACCGTGCTCGACACGGTCGCCGGCGCCGCCCCGCTCGCACCCGGCGAGGCGCGGACCGTGGTCGTCACGGGCGAGGCGCCCCTGCCCCCGGTCGACGCGACGCTCGCCGTCGTCGTCAACGTCACCGTCCGGGCCGGCTCCGGGGTCGGCGACTGGTCGATCGGTCCGGCCGGCGCGGCCCCAGTGGCGACACCGCAGATCCGCATCGACAGCAAGGCCGCGTCGTACGGGAGCGCGCTGTCGGTGTCGAACCTCGTCACCGTGCCGGTCAACACCGACCCTGCACGCGGCCCACTCGGCGCGATCGATGTCCGCGCCACCGGAGGCGGCCATGTCGTGGTCGACCTGGTCGGCGCCTACGCCGCCAGTGGCGCGACCGCGGCAGGTCGCCTGGTTCCCCTCGCGTCGCCGAACCGCATCTTCAGCACGGCGGCAGGAGCCGTGCTCGCAGCGGGCGAGGTCCGCAGCATCACCGTCCCCGGCGGCGCCGGAGCCCTCGCCGCCGTGGTCAACGTCACCACCATCGCCTCGGCCGCCGGCCGATGGAGCGCCTACCCGACCGGACTGGCGACGCCACCGACCACGACCACGGTCCGCTCGATGCACACGTGGCACGTCGTCGCCAACACGGCGATCGTCCCGCTCGACCCGTCGGGGCGGTTCAACATCCACACCGAGGGCGGCGGCCACGTCATCGTCGACCTCACAGCGCTGGTCACCGGGCCGGGGGCGGCCGAGTCGACCGACGGGCTCTTCGTGCCCCTGCCCGCCCCGAGGCGGGTGATCGACACGCCGACGTTCGCCGTGCCCGGGTGGACCATCGAGGTGCCGATCGCCCAGCAACCCTTCATCGCCCGCTCCGACGTCGCCGCCGTCGCCGTGCACCTGACGGCCAAGGAGACCCTCTCGCCGGGGCACGTCACGCTCACCCCTGCGGGCAGTGACAACACGGCCGTGCCGGGCCGGACCACGTCCACGCTCAACGTCGTGGCCCCCAACCAGACGCTGTCGAACCACGGCATCGTCGCCTCGACCGGACGTGGTGTGGCGATGTTCACCCTCGGTGGGGCCAAGTTGGCGCTCGACGTCGTCGGCTACTACCTCGGCGCACCCGCACCGGCGACCTTCCCCCCACCCGCCAACGTGAACCCCACCCCGCCGGGCTGTGCCGGGTTCCCGGCGTGGGCGATCTCGGCCGTCGGGCCCGGAGCACGGGGGGAGACCGTGCGCCGCGTGCAGCAGCGCCTGCTCGACCTCGGGTTCTGGAACGCCGGCGCCGACGGCGGGTACGGCCACACCACCTCCCAGGCGGTGATGGCGTTCCAGAAGTGGACCTCGCTGCCACGCACCGGCGTGGTCGACGACACGACGGCGGCGCGCCTCAACACCCACCTCTGCCGACCGACGACCACCCAGGCCGGCGACCTGTTCCAGGTCGACAAGGGGCGCCAGCTCGGGTTCATCGTGCGCGGCGGCCGAGTCGTGTGGGCGATCAACGTCTCCACCGGCACCGGGATCCCCTACCGCATCTGGAGCGAGAAGACGCGGCGCTGGGAGACCGGCACCTCGATCACCCCGAACGGCTCGTGGCGGGTGTACTTCGAGCGCCCGACCGGGTGGTGGGAGGGAGAGCTCGGCCGGATCTATCGGCCGAAGTACTTCCGCGGTGGCGTGGCCGTGCACGGCTCGGCGAGCATCCCGGGGACGCCGGCCTCCAAGGGGTGCGTGCGCGTCTCGACCGCAGCCATGGACATGATCTGGACCACCAACGCCATCCCGCGCAACTCGCGCGTCGTCGTCCACGACTGATCGCCGCGGTCGCGCCGTTCCGGTCGCGCCGACGGGTGGGGATAGGCTCGCCATCGTGTGAAACGGGTCCCGTGAGGCCCGTACACGAAGGAGCACGTGTGACAACCCGAGTGGTCATGTCCGCCGACGACGTGCGCCGGGCGATCACCCGCATCGGCCACGAGATCGTCGAGCGCAACCACGGTCTCGACGGGGTGGTGATCGTCGGTCTCCAACGCGGTGGCGTCTGGATCGCCGAGGCGCTCGGCGCCTCGCTGCAGCGCATCGAGGGGGTCGGTGCCGTCGCCGTCGGATCGCTCGACGTCAGCTTCTACCGCGACGACGTCGGGTTGCGACCGATCGTGCCCGCTGCGGTGACCGACCTGCCCGACATCGACGGCGCCGTCGTGGTGCTCGTGGACGACGTGCTGTTCACGGGCCGCACGGTGCGCGCGGCACTCGACGCGCTGAACGACCACGGGCGACCGCGCGCCGTGCAGCTGGCCGTGATCGTCGACCGTGGCCACCGGGAGCTGCCGATCCGGCCGGACTACGTCGGCAAGAACCTTCCGACGGCACGCACCGAGAACGTCACCGTCGGGCCCGACGGGGTGGTGCTCGAGTGAAGCACCTCCTGTCGATCGCCGACCTCGGGGCCGACGACATCCGCCGTCTGCTCGACCTCGCCGACCACATGGCCGAGGTCAACCGCCGCCCGATGCCCAAGGTGCCTGCGCTGCGCGGCCGCACCGTGGTGAACCTGTTCTTCGAGGACTCGACGCGCACCCGCACCAGCTTCGACACCGCTGCCCGCCGGCTGAGCGCCGACGTGATGAACTTCGCCGTCTCGTCGAGCAGCGTCAACAAGGGTGAGAGCCTCCGCGACACGATCGAGACCACCACCGCGATGGGCGTCGACGCATTCGTCGTGCGGCACCGGTCGAGCGGTGCGCCGCAGCTCATCACCCGCTGGACCGATGCCGCCGTCGTCAATGCGGGGGACGGCTGGCACCAGCACCCCACCCAGGCACTGCTCGACTGCTACACGATCCGCACCCACCTGCAGCGCCCCCACGACTTCAGTGGCCTGCGCATCGCGATCGTCGGCGACATCCGCCACAGCCGAGTGGCTCGAAGCGACGTCCAGGCGTTCACCGCGCTCGGCGCCGAGGTGGTGTTGATCGCTCCCCCGACGCTGCTCCCGCCCGAGGTGTCGTCGTGGCCCGTGACGGTGAGCCACCAGCTCGACGCCGAACTGGCGTCGCTCGACGTGGTCTACCTGCTGCGCATGCAGCGCGAGCGGATGACCGACGCGCTGGTGCCGTCGCTGCGCGAGTACACGACGATGTACGGCCTCACCGCGGCGCGCGCCGAGCGGCTCGCCGCGCACGCGCTCGTGATGCACCCGGGCCCGATGAACCGCGGCGTCGAGATCGCCGTCGATCCCGCCGACCTGCCCACCTCGGTCATCCTCGACCAGGTGACCAATGGCATCTCCGTGCGCATGGCCGTGCTGTTCCACCTCCTCGCCGGAGGCGACGCCACGGCCTTGCCACCGACCGGCACCGACGAACCTGGAGGCACCCCATGAGCCGTCTCGTCATCCGCAACGGCACCGTGCTCGACCAGACGGGTGAGCGCCGCGCCGACGTCGTCGTCGCCGACGGCCGTATCGTCGAGGTCGGCCCCGACCTCGACGGAGGCGCCGGGGCCCAGGTCCTCGACGCGACCGGGGGCCATGTGACGGCAGGGTTCGTCGATCTGCACGTGCACCTGCGCGAGCCGGGCCGCGAGGAGGCCGAGACGATCGAGACCGGCAGTCGAGCAGGTGCGCTCGGCGGGTTCACGGCGCTCGTCGCGATGCCGAACACCGAACCGGCCCAGGACTCGCTGGCGACCATCGAGTTCGTCCGCGCCCAGGGTCGCCGGGCCGGGTTGTGCGACGTCGTCCCTGCCGGGTGCATCACCCTCGGGCGGGCCGGTGAGCACCTGGCCCCGCTCGGCGAGCTCGCGGCGGCCGGCGTGCGGATCTTCACCGACGACGGCAACGGGGTGCAGGACCCCGGCCTCATGCGCCGGGCCCTCGAGTACGCGCAGCCGCTCGGCATCGTGCTCGCCCAGCACTGCGAGGTGGCCAGCCTCACCAAGGGCGCTGTCATGCACGAGGGCTCGTGCTGCAGCCGGCTCGGCCTGCCCGGCTGGCCCGCCCTCGCCGAGGAGCTGATGGTGCACCGCGACATCGAGTTGGTCCGCCTCACCGGCAGCCCGGTGCACTTCCTGCACCTGTCGACCGCGCGCAGCGTCGAGCTGGTCCGCGCCGCCAAGGCCGACGGCCTGCCGGTCACCGCCGAGGCCACACCCCACCACTTCACGCTCACCGACGAGCTGCTCGCCAGCTTCGACGCGGTCTACAAGGTGAACCCGCCGCTGCGCACCCCGGCCGACATCGCGGCCATCAAGCCCGGCCTGGCCGCCGGCACGATCGACGCCATCGCGACGGATCAATACGATTCTAGCCTCGGCGCCACGTCTAACGAGCGCTCGGGACGAGCAATC
>DAINND010000219.1:0-5607 GCA_036736065.1 Ilumatobacteraceae bacterium | reverse complement strand
CGGGTCGACCCCGGCGCCGATCGCCAGCTCGCGCCGCGAGGTCACCCCCGCGCGCACCCGGGTCGGCTGGATGACCGCCGACCCCGTGGAGCGCTTCAGCTCGGCGACCTCCTCGCACACGGCGAGCCGGGCGGCGACGACGCGGACGAACTCGCGGTCGAGCTCGTCGATCCGCTCACGCAGCCGGGAGAGGTCCGAGGTCATGGCCTCACGGTAACAACCGACGTTGGGAGACGTGCCAACGAAGCACGACCCGCTCGAGCGCGGCGATGGCCACGAGCCCGAGCGTGCCGAGCAGCGCCGTGCAGAAGATCGTCGCCCACAGGGGGTCGGCGGCGTTGTTCGCCGCGGCGCGCCTGCCGATCGCCCCGAGGCCTTCGTCGGCGAAGTTGCTGCCCTCCACCAGGTAGGCCACGATCAGCGCGAGCCCGATCGAGTAGCGCGCCGCGGTGAACATCGAGGGCAGTGCCGCAGGGAGGCGCAGCCGCCAGAGGACCTCCCACGGCGAGGCGTCGACCGACGCGAGCAGCTCGCGGGTGGCGGGGTCGGCGCCGCGCATCCCGGCGACCGTGGCGATGACCAAGGGCGGCAGGCACACCAGGGTGGCGACGAACAGCACCGGCGGGGCGCCGTAGCCCAGCCAGAGCACCACCGACGAGATGTAGGCGGCGAACGGGGTGACCTGGATGAGCACGAGCACCGGCTGCGACGCCCGTTCGAGCCACGGGCTCGCCGCGAGGCATGCGCCGATCGGCACCGCCAGCGCCGCAGCGATCAGGAAGCCGACCACAGCGTGCCAGGCGGTGGTCCACGATGCGGCGAGGAAGTCGCCCGGTGCGCGACCGAGGTAGGTCAGGATCTGGCTCGGCGCGCGCATGACGAACGGCCGTACGTCGCCGATGCGCACGACCGCCTCCCAGGCGAGGAGGAACAGTGCGATGCCGACGACCGGGGCGACGGCGTGGGTCGAGCGGCGCAACCGGGTCATCGTCCCATCGCCTCGTGCAGCCGTCGCCGCAGCTCGGTGCAGTGCGCGACGAACGCCGGGTCGTCCTCGACGTCGGCCGTGCGCGGCCGGGCGAGGTCGATGGCGACGTCGGCGGCGAGCCGCGCCGGCCGGGGCCCGACGACGAGGACCCGGTCGGACAGGGCCACGGCCTCGTGGATGGAGTGGGTGACGAGCAGCACCGTCGCCGGATGGCGAACGAGGAGTCGAGCGAGCAGCGCCCGCATCTCGGTGCGGGTGATCTCGTCGAGCGAGGCGAACGGCTCGTCCATCAGCATCACGGGGGCCCCGAGGGCGACGGCGCGGACGAGGGCGACCCGCTGCTGCATGCCACCGGACAGCTCGTGGGGGAGCCGCTCGGCGAAGTCGGCCAGGCCGACCTCCTCGAGCAGCGCCGCAGGGTCCGGGTGTGCAGCCGGCGTCGCTCCCGGGTTGACGTCGAGCAGCAGACGTGTGTTGCCGTCGACGGTGCGCCAGGGCACGAGGCCCGGCTGCTGGGGGACGACGGCGATCCGCTTCGCCGCTCGGGCGGCTGCGGGAGGGGCGCCGTCGATCGTGACGGTGCCGCTGCTCACCGGTTCGAGCCCGGCGACCATCCGCAGCAGCGTCGACTTGCCGCACCCGGACGGGCCCACCACGCTCACGAACGATCCCGGGCCCACGGTGAGATCGACGCGATCGACGACGTCGAGGGCGCCGAAGCGCTTGCTCACCCCGTCGAGGACGATGCCGGCGCTCATCGACTCGGCGCCGTCAGGCCCGGTACGGCTCGACCAGGCGCTCGATGTGCTTCGCGAGCACATCGGTCTCGATGTTGACCACGGCGCCGGCGCCCTTCACGCCGAGCGTGGTCACCTCGGCGGTGTGGGGGATCACCGCGACCCGGAAGGTGTCGGCGGTCAGGTCGAACGCCGTCAGGCTGATGCCGTCGACGGTGACCGACCCCTTCTCGACGAGGTAGCGCATGTTGGCTGCGGGGATGCGCACGCACAGGTCGGGGGCCGGGCTCACCACGGTGCCGACGCAGTCGACGTGGCCGAGCACGATGTGCCCGCCGAGGCGGTCCCCGAGGGCCATCGGCCGTTCGAGGTTCACCCGGTCGCCCGCTGTGAGCATCCCGATGTTGGTCCGTGACAGCGTCTCGGCGCTCACGTCGGTGGCCCACCACCCGGCTCCGTCGGCGCTGCGGCCCTGTTCGACGAGGGTCAGGCAGCAGCCATTGCCCGCGATGGAGGCGCCGGTGCCAGACCCTTCGAGCACGGTGGTCGCAGCGATCGTGAGGCGGATGCCCTCGCCCCACTCGGTGACGGCGCGCTCGGTGCCGAGGACGGTGCCGAGCTCCTCGACGATGCCGGTGAACATGCAGCGGAGTGTAGGTGGACCGGCGCGCCCAGCCGTCGGTCGGCGCGCCACGGCCCGGCGCGCCCGCCGGCAGTTGGTGCCGCGCCCGGTGGCCGGTAGCCTCTCGGGGTCCGTCAGGGACGCTCCGGCGCCTCTCACGCGATGCTGGGCACGACAGGTGTGCCAGCGACCTCCGATCCAGGAAGGCCCTCATCATGGTCGACAAGAACGCCACCATCGAGACGCACCGCAAGCACGACTCCGACACGGGCTCGCCCGAGGTCCAGATCGCGCTGCTCACCGCCCGCATCAACCAGCTCACCGAGCACCTGAAGATCCACCAGAAGGATCACCACAGCCGCCGTGGCCTGCTGATGATGGTGGGACGTCGCCGTCGCCTGCTCGACTACGTGAAGAACCTCGACGTCGACCGCTACCGCGAGATCATCGCCCGTAACGGCCTGCGCCGCTGAGCGGAGCGCCCCTGCGGGCCGACGCGCCCGCGGGCCGGGTTCCACCTGTTCGGGGGATGGCGCTGGTAGCATCGTCCCGACAAACCAACCGAGCGGACATCTGGTTCGGTTGTCAGTCGCCTCGGTCGAGGCTCCTGGTGCCCGCACGCGCGAGCGCCAGTTCGAATCCGGCCCTGCCGACTGGGAACCGACCTCCGCTCCAACCGCCGGAGCGTGCTGTCGCACGTCCGGCCGAAAGGAGAGCGTGATGGCTGAGGCCATTCGCGTGTCGGGCCCCATCTCGGGCACCGACAAGACCCTGTCGTTCGAGACCGGCAAGCTCGCCCAGCAGAGCCAGGGAGCCGTCGTCGCCTCGATCGCCCGGACCACGGTGCTCGCCACGGCGAACGCAGCCAAGGACGTGCGCCCGGGGACCGACTTCTTCCCGCTCACGATCGACGTCGAGGAGCGGGCCTACGCGGCCGGCAAGATCCCCGGCTCGTTCTTCCGCCGCGAGGGTCGTCCCACGGAGGACGCCATCCTCACCTGCCGGCTCACCGACCGCCCGTTGCGTCCGGCGTTCCCCGACGGCTTCCGCAACGAGGTGCAGGTCGTCCTCACGGTGCTCGGCGCCGATCAGGTCAACCCGCACGACGTGCTCAGCATCAATGCGGCCTCGGCGTCGCTCATGATCAGCGGCATCCCCTTCGACGGCCCGATCGGCGCCGTGCGCATCGCCTACAGCCAGAGCGGTGAGTGGATCCCCCATCCGACCTACGAAGAGGGCGAGGCGAGCACCTTCGAGCTCGTCGTGGCCGGCCGTCAGCTCGACAACGGCGACGTCGCGATCATGATGGTCGAAGCAGGTGGCACGTCGAAGAGCTTCGACTACTACGCCGCCGGCGCGCCGAAGGTGAACGAGTCGGTCCTGGCCGGCGGCCTCGAGGCCAGCAAGCAGTGGATCAAGGAGTCGATCGCCCTCCAGCGCGAGCTCGTCGCCGGCGTCGTCGCCGCCCGCGGTCCGATCCAGCAGATGTCGTACACCGTGTCGCTCGACTACACCCCCGAGGTGTTCGACGCCGTCGCCGGTCTGGCCACCCCGGCGCTGTCCACGGCGATCACGATCAGCGGCAAGGCCGAGCGCAACGCCGCCACCGATGCCGCTGCCGCTGAGGCGATCGCCGCACTGTGCGGCGAGGGCCAGCCGTTCGCCGGTCGCGAGCGCGAGGTGAAAGAAGCCGTGCGCAGCCTCACCAAGAAGCTCGTCCGCAAGCGCATCGTCGACGAGGGCATGCGCATCGACGGTCGCGGCACCCGTGACCTGCGCCCGCTCAGCAGTGAAGTGGGCCTGCTCCCCACGGCACACGGGACCGGCCTGTTCCAGCGTGGCGAGACCCAGGTGATGAACGTGGTGACGCTCGGCATGCCGCGCATGAACCAGTTGCTCGACACCCTCAGCCCGGAGACCCACAAGTACTTCCTGTTCCACTACAACATGGCTCCGTGGGCCAACGGCGAGACCGGTCGCGTGGGCTCGCCGAAGCGCCGCGAGATCGGCCACGGTGCCCTGGCGGCCCGTGCGCTGCTGCCCGTGCTGCCGAGCCTCGACGACTTCGCCTACACCCTGCGGCTCGTGGCCGAGGTGCTCGCGTCGAACGGATCGACCAGCATGGCGTCGGTGTGCTCGGGCAGCCTGGCGCTGATGGACGCGGGCGTGCCCGTGAAGGCCCCGGTGGCCGGCATCGCGATGGGCCTCGTCTACGCCGAGGGCAAGTACACCACGCTCACCGACATCCTCGGTGCCGAGGATGCGTTCGGCGACATGGACTTCAAGGTGGCCGGAACGGCGGATGCCATCACGGCCCTGCAGCTCGACACCAAGATCGACGGCATCCCCGCCGACGTGCTGGCTGCGGCGCTCGACCAGGCCAAGGAAGCTCGCGACCAGATCCTGGCGAACATGAACTCCTGCATCGGCGCACCCCGCGCCGAGCTGGCCGAGTCGGCACCGAAGATCGTCTCGATCACCATCCCGATGGACAAGATCGGCGAGGTCATCGGCCCCAAGGGCAAGGTCATCAACACGATCCAGCAGGAGACCGGCGCCGAGATCGCCGTCGACGACGACGGTGCGGTCGGCATCGTCACCATCGGCGCCGTCGAGGCCTGGCGGATGGAGGACGCCAAGGCGCGCATCATGGCCATCGTGTCGCCGCCGACGGCCGAGCTGGGCGCCACGTACATGGGCAAGGTGGTGAACATCACCAAGTTCGGTGCGTTCGTCAACATCCTCCCCGGCCGCGACGGGTTGGTGCACATCTCCAAGCTCGGCCGTGGCAAGCGGATCAACAACGTCGAGGACGTGCTCGAGCTCGGCCAGGAGATCGAGGTCGTGGTCGAGGAGATCGACGAGAAGGGCAAGGTCAGCCTCACCCCGAGCGCCGCATGGTCAGGTGCGGGTGCGGCAACCGACGAGTCGTCGGGTGACGGTGGTGCCGCGCCGCGTCAGCGCTCCGGTGGCGATGTCGAGACCGTCTCGTTCGCGGACACCTTCGACGCCGAGCTCGCCGGTGAGCTCGGCGACCTCGGCCCGGGCGGCGAGAGCGGCGGCAACGGCGGCCGCGGCGATCGCAACGACCGTGGCGACCGCAACCGTCGCCGCCGTCGCTGACGCCGAGCGTCGATGACCGGCCCATCGTGACCGATCTGCGCATCACCCACCTCGACCACGGCCTGCGCGTGGTCACCGAGCACGTGCCAGGCACGCTCTCGGTGGCCGCCGGGGCCTGGGTCGGGGTGGGGGAGCGC
>DAINND010000218.1:0-5625 GCA_036736065.1 Ilumatobacteraceae bacterium | reverse complement strand
CGGCTGGTCGCCTTCACCCTCACGCACACCACTCGGCCGATGGCTCGGGCGAGGGCCGAGTCGGTGCGCGTCGAGCCGTTGGGCGACGACCGCTGCCGGGGCACCTACACGCAGGCGATCGAACCGCACGGCTGGATGAAGCCGCTGTTCGCCGTCGCCCGCCGACCGGTGGCCAAGATGCTGCGCAGGGCCCTCGAGGGCCTCGAGCGCGCTGCCGTCGCCCGCAGCTGACGCGCCCGGCGCGCAGCTGACGCGCCCGGGTCGACACCAGTTGCTCAGGGCTTGCAGGACCCGATCGTCGCCGAGGCCGAGGCGGATGCAGACCCGCCCGGCCCGGTGACCGTGACGGTCACGGTGTGCGTGCCGCCGCCGACCGACAATGGCACCGTGGCCGAGGCCGAGCCACCGCTGATGCTCATCGAGACCGTGCTGTCGATGCCGGTCGCCACCATGCGGACCTGCGCACTGGTGGCGTTGCCCACCGACACCTGGACAGTGCCCTGGTAGGGGATGGTGCAGTCGCCTTGCTGCAGACTCGGCGTGCCGACCGTGGGCGCAGGTGGCGCCGTGGTGGGCGGCGCAGTGGGCGGCGCGGTCGTGGGTGGCGCGGTCGGCGGAGCTGTGGTGGGAGCGATCGTGGTGGTCGTCGTGCTGGTCGTGGTAGTGGCCGGCAAAGTGGTCGAGGGGGTCGTGCTGATGCTGGGCGCCAAGGTGGTCGGCGGAGCGGTGCCTGCGCCCTGGATGGTCACGGTGTTGACGAGCGAGGCATTGCCCGCCTGGTCGCGCACCTGCAACTGGTGGACCCCCGCTGCGGCTTGCCAGGGGATCTCGGCGTAGCCGAGGCCCTCGGTGAACTGCAGGTCGCTGTCGGTGCCGACCGACAACCCGTCGACGAGTAACTCGAGTGAGGTGAGCCCCTCACCGATGGCGTGCGCCTTCACGACGATCGTGCCCGGGGCGAGGGTGACGGCGTCGAGTGGTGCGTCGATCCACACGACGGACGCTTCAGCGCCGCCGGCGGGCGCGTCGTCACCGGTCACCGTGCTCACCACGGCGGCCGTCACGCCCGACGCAGCGACCAGCGCCGGCAGTCCGAATGCCACCCAGGGGTTCATACGCCACCTTGTCGAGCCGACCGTCCGGCCGGTCGTACTATATCTCCATGTCCCGGCGCCCCTGGTTCGTCGCTCTCGCGGTGATCGTGGCCTTGGCCGTGGGTGTCGGCGGCTGGTGGGTGGCGCTGCGCCCCGACGGAGCGGGATCGGCCGGCACAGAACCCGACGGTGCCATCGGCACCGAGCTCGACGCCGCTGCCATCGCTGCGATCACACCGACGCTCGCGCCGTTCACCGTGACACTGTCGTCGACGCCCGAGCGCAGCGAGCTCGACTTCGGTACTCGTGTCGACCTGCGGGTGCGGGCGATGGGCGACGCGCCGATCGCCCGGGTCGAGCTGTGGGACGGCGATCGCCTGGTGGGGGTGAAGGCTGCGAGCGACCCGGCCGGCATGCTCGGGCTGACGACGACGTTCACGTGGATGGCGGTGGCGACGGGTGACCACCTGCTGATGGCTCGGGCGGTCGAGGTCGGTGGGCGGGCGAGCTGGTCGCGCGGCCGTGCTCTGACCGTGGGGCTGAGCACCAGTTCGGTGACCGGGCCGGCGGTGTTCGTGCCGCTGCAGCCCGGGCTGACGGCGGCGCAGGCTGCAGCGCAGCTCGGCGTCGATCCGGCCAGCGTGCTGGTGCCCTCCGACGATCCGGCCACCGGCCCGGTGAGCGCAGCCGACGCACCCGAGGCTCCGGTGTCGGTGGGGGTGAAGGTGGCACCACCTGCCGTGCCGGGCATCGAGGCATCGCAGCCGGTGCCGGTCGACACCCCGATTGATGTGATCCCGGTGACCCTGCCTGCGATCACGTTGCCGCCGGTGAGCGTCACGACCACGACGGCACCGGTCGTCACCGCGCCCGTCACCACACCACCCGTCACCACGTCGCCCGGTGTGACCGCCCCACCCGTGGTGACCAACCCGGTCGTCACCACACCGCCGGTCACCACACCGGTTGTCACGACCACACCGATCTCGATCCCGCCGACGAGCTCGATCCCCCTCACCGTGCTCGAGGTACCGGGCGCCTACGGGTTCTCCAGCGACTCGGTGGTGCTGCCGCCCGTCGTGGCGACCAGCGTCGCCGATTGCGCGGTGACGGTCACGATCTCGGCACCACGGGAGTCGCTGTCGATGGTGCACCGGGCCCAGCCCGGCCTGCCGTACTTCACGCAGGTCGGCACGATCAAGGCCGGGGAGACGTCGTACACGCTCACCGGCCAGATGCCCGGCATCGCTACGTTCGTCGTGTCCGACGATGCCTATCCCAGCGTCGAGAGTGCTCCGGTGAAGGCGTCGGTGCCGGCCGCCTGTGCAGCGAACTCCGGCTGGTCGGGTGGGTTGAGCATCATCAACGGGGTGCTCACCGTGCCCGAGCCGGGCGCCGGCTACTACCTCTACGTGCCTCCGCCGTCGAAGTACTACAGCACCGGCACCCGCATCCCCACCGACGAGCGGGCGTTCATCACCGCCACCTCGACGAAGGTGGACATCTCGATGCTGCTGCCCTATCTGGGGTTGAGCGCAACGACCGTGTTCGAGCTGTGGCAGAGCGACGGTGCCGGCCAGGCACAGCTCCGCGCAACGGCCACACTCGATCCGCCCGACGGCACATACCTGCACGACATCATCGGAGCGCCGAGCGACATCCGCTTGACCGGCTGGCCGGGCACGACGTTGGTGCAGATGACGCAGAACGGGACGGTGTCGTTCGAGTGGGAGACCGACTTCAAGGCCGACCGCGTGATCTGGCAGGTGCTCAACGCCCCGCTGCCCCGCTCGGACACCGACCTTGCCCCACCCGGCCAGCTCGCCGTGGGCATCAGTGAGTCGATCCAGTCCGAGAACCTGTCGGGTGACTTCGCGACCTTCTCGATCGACATGGAGCAGGTGCCGCGCGACGCCCCACCGCCCACCTCCGACCCGCCATCCGCGCCGTCGCCGGGCGGTGGTCCGCCGTCTCCGTCGGGGTGGGGCGGGCCGGTGAAGGCTGCCGGCCTCCCGGAGCCGAGCGGCTCGCCCGGGTACGCCGAGCCGTGGACCGAGGGCCTGCTCCTCGACGGCAACCCGAGCTCGACCGCAACGATCGAGGAGTACCTCCAGGACATCACCAACGCCGCCGGACCGGTGGTGTACGTGCGCGCTCTGCCGATGATCGGCAAGCAGGTGGTCGGCCTTGCGTCGCCGACGGTGGTGGTGGTGCTGCCGCCGTACTCGGCGATGGGTGCGCTCACCATCACCTCGGCCACGCTCGACGCCGGCCAGGTGCCGAACCCCAACTGGAACCGGTGCGCGCTGGTGGACGTGCCGTGGGACCAGCCCGGATGGCAACCACCGGCGAACGCCAGCCCGGCCGATGTGGCCGAGTTGCAGAAGGTGTACCCGTTCGACAGCGCCTACTGCCAGATCAGGCCCGACAAGGCTGAGATGTCGGCGCTCGAGGAGTTCGGGGCGATCATCGTCGGCGTCGGGGAGATGGTGATCGACGGTGTCGATGCGTTGGCCACCGTCTACAACAACGCGGTCGCCTACATCGCCCAGGTAGTGGCCGAGTGGAATCCGATCTGCAAGGCGCTCGGTGGTGCTGCGGAGCAGACCTGTGCCGAGGTGACCCAGCTCATCGCTGCGGCTGCGGTGAAGGCGGCGCTCGCGATCCTCGGCCTGCCCCCGACCCTGCCCACCTCGGCCCAGCTGATCGCCAGCGCCCGGGCCGCGCTGGAAGCCGACATCTCGTTGCTCGCCGCCGAGTGGCTGGCGCAGATGGGCGTGCCCTGCGAGGAGTACAAGCAGAGCCCGTCCTCGTACCAGAACGCCCAAAAGGTGGCCGCGGAGCTGGGTGTGTCGATCGAGAACCCGAAGCTCGGCAAGGACGGCAAGGTCGACCTGTGCCGCGAGATCTCGCGAGCAGTGGTCGACAAGGTGCTCGACGAGGTGCAGGCCGCCTACAACTCGAGCCTGTCGGCGTCGCTCGGTGGCCCGGCCCAGCCGGTGCCGATCCCAGGTCTCATCTTCTCACCGCATCCGGCGGCGACGTTCCAGCCGATGGTGCTCACCGTCGACGCCGTGCCGGTAGAGACGGGCCTCGACCCTGCGTTCATCTGCTCGGCCGAGGTCTACTCGGGGTCGAGCTGGCACAAGGGCGGCACGCTCACCATGGTGCCGCGTGGTGACGGCACGTGGCGCGGCGCGGCGCTGCTGCCCGGTGGCACGTTCGGTGACCTCGAGGACCTGTGGGCCAAGGTGTATTGGCTGGACGAGCACCCGTATCCGACGGTGAGCGCATCCATGGGGTCGAGCGCGTGCTTCGGCGAGTCCGGGGCCAAGGGCGTGAAGCCGACGGACGTGCTCGAGCCCCGACCGGGCGATCCACCGGGCATGTAGCGCCAGTCTCGGTCGCGTCCGGTCCGCTGCGCGCATCTAGGGTTGGCGATCGCGGAGTCTCGAGGAGCGCAGGAGCCCATGGCCACTGGCGTCGTCATCACCATCATCTGTTACCTGATCGGGTCGATCCCGTCGGCCTATCTGGTCGGCCGCGCCGTCGCCGACGTCGACGTGCGCAGCGAGGGCGAGGGCAACGTCGGCGCCCGCAACGTGTTCCACGTGGTGGGCGCGCGCTGGGGCATCGGCGTGTTCCTGGCCGACTTCGCGAAGGGCGCCCTGGCTGCCGCGATCGTCGTGGCGCGCGACGCACCCACGTGGCAGGTGGCCCTGGCCGGCGTGGCGGTGTTCATCGGCCACGCCTATCCGGTGTGGCTCGGCTTCGTCGGCGGCAAGGGCCTGTCGACCATCGCCGGGTTCGCCACGGTGATGATGCCGCTGGCCGTGCTGCTCGGGGCGGTGGCGGCTGCGGTGGTGTGGGTCCCGACGCGGCGCTTCCTGCCCACCACGGTGGCGGCGATCGTGGTGGCCATCGTCGGTGCGCCGTTCGTCGGCGTGCCGGTGGACACCGTGGGCGTGGTGCTGGGGCTGTTCGCGCTGGCCGGCGTGGAGCGCGGCCTCGACGAGTCGCGCATGCGCGCGATCGAGGCCCGCACCGGCTGGGACCGCACGCGCGGCTTGCGCACATGAGCCTGCTGTTCGGCCCGGCCACCACGGTGCTGTGCCTGGCGATGGTGGTGATCGTGGTGTGGAACCTGCGCACGATGCCGTTCCTGCGCGCCGGGGCCGGCGACGTGGCCGGTGCTGCGCCCGATGCGACGGTGCCCGATGCGACGGCGCCCGGTGCCGCTGGCCCGCTGGTGAGCGTGCTCGCCCCGGCCCGCAACGAGTCTGCCACCATCCGCTCCTGCCTCGAGGCACTGGCGGCCCAGCATCACGCGTCGCTCGAGGTGCTGGTGCTCGACGACCGGTCCGACGACGGTACGGCCGATGTGGTGCGTGCCGTCGCGGCGAGCGACCCGCGCGTGCGCCTGGTGGTGGGCGCCGAGCTGCCCGCCGGGTGGACCGGCAAGAACTGGGCGTGCCATCAGTTGGCTCTGCAGGCGCGGGGCGAGGTGCTGTGCTTCGTCGATGCCGACACG
>DAINND010000217.1:0-5637 GCA_036736065.1 Ilumatobacteraceae bacterium | reverse complement strand
TGCGCGTCACCGGCGAGGGCGAATGGCCCGCGAAGGACGCGCACACCGACGAGCACGGCAAGCAGATCCGCGCGCAGGGCCCCAGCCCGTACGTCGAGTGCGACGTGGTAGTGCTCGGCGCTGGTGGCATCGAGGACCACGCCTCAGGGGTGCGGATCTCCTGGGTGAGGGTTGTGCCCAACCAACTGTCCATGGCCAAGCTCGGCCAGTGGCTCCCCTGCCGGCCGAAGAAGGACGACGAGGGACGCGTCGTGCTGGTGGGGTTCGACGAGAAGGGCAAGGCCCGGGCCGCCGAGCTGATGCCCGAGGTCGACGCGCTGTTCCCCCGCCCGCACCTCGAGCAGGCCGTCCAGGCGAGCGGCGCGGCGTTCAACGCCGGTGAGGAGCCGTTCTGATGGGCCTCATCTGCTGCGGGGACTGCGGCTATTGGGATCCGATCGTCCCGAACGAGGCCGGCCTGTGCCGTCGTCGTCCGCCGGTCGGCGCTCGCATGCCGGCTGACGACGAGCTGAACCACGGCTTCGAGATCGGCTACTGGCCGCTCACCTACGCCGACGACTGGTGCGGCGATGCCGTCCGGGACCCCCGCCGGGCCGCCTGATGGACCACGACCTCCGCTTCGACGACCTCCACACCCTCACCCGGGCCGAGATCGTCCGCGGCTACGAGCAGATCGAACGCGCCAAGACCGCCAGCCGCGAACGCGTCGGCCACAACGAGTGGATCGACCGTGACGACCTCGCCGACGGCCGGATCCGCTGCCGCCGCATGATCGCCGGCCGGGTCGTCGAGATCTGGCACGAGGAGCCCCACGGCCAGATGCGCCCCACCACGTTCCGCCCGTCGGGGAGCAAGCTCGCATGAGCTGCGGCACCCGCAACGAGTACCTCAAAGGCTGCCGCTGCGACGACTGCCGCCACGCCAACGCCGTCTACCAGGCCGAATGGCGAGCCAACCGCGAACCGCCCGGCAACGAACTCGCCGACATCACCCGACGCGAAGAAGCCCGCCTCCGTCGCGCCAAGTACCGGCCCGGCTACCAGGTCACCGAACGCACCGCCGCCATCTACGCGATCGACATCAGCCCCATCCCCGCCGGCCACGACATGACCTGGCGGGCCGACGCAGCCTGCCGCGACGCCGACCTCGACCTGTTCTTCCCCGAGAAGGGTGAGCACGGCCTGGCCGCCAAGCGGATCTGCGCCCGCTGCCCCGTCCTCACCGACTGCCTCGAGTTCGCCCTCACCACCCGAGCCACCGGCATCTGGGGTGGCATGACCGACAACGAACGCCACCAGCTCGTGAGGACCCGATGAGCGCCCGGCACGGCACCGTCGCCGCCTACAACCGCGGCTGCCGCTGCGAAGACTGCCGAGACGCCTGCAGCCACTACCGCAAACAACGACGCACCCCCGCCAAGTTCCCCTACCCGCCCGCCAACGTCGACTGGCACACCGACGCCCTCTGCCGGACCGGCAAACACCCCACCGCCATGTTCTTCCCCGACGGCGCTGGCCACCCCGACTGGCAGCCGGCCCTGGAGATCTGCCGGGCCTGCCCGGTGATCGACAAGTGCCTCGACTATGCGCTCGAGTACCGCGAGCTCGAGGGCGTGTGGGGCGGCAAGACCCCACAGCAGCGGCGCCGGATCCTCGAGAAGTGGCGCACCGCCGAGGTGGCGTCGTGACGATCGCACGCGCCAAGGGCGACAAGGCGAAGTGCGACGACCTGGCCCGTCAGCTCGTGCGGCTCCGCCAGTACTGCCAGTACCCGGGGTGCGGCACCACCGCCAACTTGCAGTGCTGCCACATCGTCCCGCGCGGCTACGCCCGCACCCGCACCCGCCTCGACAACCTGCTGCTGCTCTGCGCAACCCACCACCGGCTGATCGACACGTTCCCCGACGAGAAGCTCATGGTCTGCCAGGAGGTGTACGGGCCCGGCCAGTACCTCGACCTCCGCATGGACGCCGAGAACACCCGAGGGCAGCGCTTCGACTGGATCGCCGAACGCACCCGCCTCGAAGCCCTGTGGAAGAAAGTGAGGCCCATGTGATCGTCGCCGGCCACAACGTGTTCATCGGCCACTGCCCCGACTGCGAGTGGCCGGTCGTCGTCACTCGAGGGATGGGCGAGTCCTGGCCGCTCGTCGAGTGCCCGACGTGTGAGCAGACCTACAGCCTCGGCGCGCTCCTCAACGGGGTCTGCTATGCGACCGGTGCGCAGGTGCGCGACTGATGACCGCCGCCGAGATGCTCGGCGCCCTCGGGGTCGACCCGGAGATCGCCGATCAGGCCGTCGCCCGGTGGGCTGAGCATGCGCAGATCGACATGACCGCGTTCCTCGCCATGCACATGGCGGCCGACTCGATCACAGCCATCTGCTTCGGCTGCGGTTCGTTCTGGACGCAGAAGGTCCCGGACTGGTCCAAGACCCAGCCGCAGTGCTTCTCGTGCATCCCCTGGGCCTGCGAGGGTTCGACCGTCGAGGAAACCCGCACGTCGGACCTCGATGGGACTCGGGTTCAACTCCCGACAGGTCCACTGCCCGGAGCCGCCTGATGGGCTGGGTCCGCATCGACGACAGCTTCTACGACCATCCGGCGATGGTCGACCTCGACCTCGACGCCTGGGGCCTCTGGGTCTGGTCACTCGCCTGGTCGAACAGAAACCTCACCGACGGCCGACTGCCCTGCGCAGTCATCAGACGCATGGACCCGGACGGCACGGCCTCCGGGGCGCTGATCAAAGCCGGCCGGTGGCTGCAAGAAGACGGCGCGGTCGTGGTCAAGGACTACCTCGACTACCAGCCGTCGGCGGAGCAGATCCGCAGCAAACGCGACAAGGAGCGTGAACGCTGGCAACGCCGAGCGAGCTCCCCCGCAGCTGCGATCCCCTCCGCGCCAACTCCGCGCGGAGTTGCACCACCCTCCGCGCCAACTCCACCTGCCTCCCAACCCCAACCCCAACCAGACACTTACGTGTCTGAGTCTGGCGCGCACAGCGCACCAGCCCCGACCACGACCAAACGACCTCGAGGCACCCGAATCCCCGACCCGTTCATCGTCACCGACGACATGGTCACCTGGGTCGAACACGAACTCCCCGGCTTCGACTGGACACGCGAAACCGTCCGCTTCAAAGACCACTGGCTCGCCGCAGCCGGCGCCAAAGGCGTCAAGCAGGACTGGCCGGCCACCTGGCGGAACTGGATGCGGCGCGCCGCAGAAGGGACGTACCGATGAGTGAGATCACCAGGCTCGACACTGCCCTCGATCGCATCCTCACGAAGATGCGCAGCCAGGGCGCCTATCTGCTGCCCCTGCCCAACCGGGCCTGCACCCGCTGCGACGACCGGGGCGTGATCCTCGTCGAGGCCGGCGAGTACCGGACGTGGGGGTCGACGGCTCGCGGTGAGGGCCGCCTCGTCGACGCTCGCACCGTCCCGACCGCATTGGGGTGCAGCTGCCGGGCGACGACCTCGACGATCAAGCGGCGGGAGTTCTGATGCGCAGCTTCCTCGCCGGGCTCCTCGTCGTCGCCTTCGCCGCCACCGTCGGCCAGGCCACCGTCTGGATGCTCGACCATCCCCCGCACGCCGAGCCCGCCGCAGCGCGGGTCATAACGCCCGGCGTCATCTCCGACCCGGGCCACGACGTGGAACGCGAGATCGGGAGGATCGAACACGATGAACACCAAGCACGGCTGGCTGCGCAGGCGCAAGCCGAGGCGGAAGCACTGGCAGCAGCTCAGCGACCTCGAGCGGCTGGAAGCACTCCGACGCGAGATCTGGGCCCAGAATGCGCCGCCCTCGCCGCCCAGATGAACCTCCCCGCCGAGATCCTCTACCGCGAATCCCGCTGCACCTGGGCCTACAACCCCACCGGCTGCGGCGGGCGCGGCTGCCTCGGCCCCGCCCAACTCGACCGCGGCCACTTCAACGACGTGAGCCCCTGGAACCCGAACGCCCAAGGCTCCTGCGCCGGCCTGGACCCCGAGGTCGAGGCCGACTACGTGCAGTGCGTCGACCGGCTGTCCGCCGGTGGCACCAACCTGCGCCCGTGGGCGTTCTGATGGGCGCTGAGACGCCGCCGATTATCGGTCGTGACTCCCAGCCCGTCACCAATAATGCGCCGCCGCCCTG
Source organism: Ilumatobacteraceae bacterium (assembly GCA_036736065.1). GTDB lineage: Bacteria > Actinomycetota > Acidimicrobiia > Acidimicrobiales > Ilumatobacteraceae > VFMC01. The sequence continues at coordinate 1,495 of DAINND010000217.1, read as the reverse complement.
GGGCATTGTGGGCCGTCTCGCCGCAGCGTTCCGGCTCGTGGCGCGCCGACCGGCGATGCGGACCCCGGCCGACTGGCGTGCCGCCGCCGCCCACGCCCCGTGCGAACCGACCAACCCGCCGTACGACTGGCCACCCGACCCGTACGCCGGCGTCGTCAACGGGCCGCAGCTCGTCGAGCGGACCCGCTGGACCCACGCGCAGCACGTCGCCCGCTACCTCGACCAGGAGGAGACCAGTGAACCGGCGTGAGCTCGACCACCTGGCCGACGACCTCCGCAAGATCCTCGGCTCCACCAAGGTCGGCGCGACCCGCTGGCAGAACGTGGTGCTCGCCAGCCGCCGGGCCTGGGAATGGTCCAGCAGCGAGATGCCCGGCCGCACCGACGAACGCGGCGGCTCGTCCAGCCCCCGGGAGATCGGCGAACGCCTCGAGGACCGCCAGGTCGCCCGCCGTGCGAACGTCTACGTCGAGGAGCTGCCCCGCCTCGTCGATCGCCTCGAGGGCGAACTCACCGTCGCCGCAGCCCTCGGCGCCCCGACGCCCGAGCTCGCCAAGGTCGCCGAACGTCTCGCCCGCATCGTCAACTGGCTCACCGCCACCGTCGACCACGACAAGCTCCCGAAGACCGCCGACCTCGAGTGCACCAGCTGCGCCCGCACCGCCACGATCCAGGGCCGCAAGTACCACGGCCACCCGCACGTCCCCGTCTACGACAAGGCCGTCAAGCACGGCCTCTGCCGCTGGTGCTACGACCACCAACGCGCCATCGGCGCGCTGCCCCCGATCGACGTGATCGACATCTACCACCGTGTCGGCGCCCGGGCCGCCGGCATCGAGCTCGCCAAGCGGATGCGCGCATGAACCCATTGCGGTTGTAAACGACATCGCTGTAACTTCCCGAGTAGTTCATGCTGCCCGTCGTGTACCTGCGGCGGGCCGCTTCGCGTACCGGGGGGCACCATGATCGACTTGGGGCCCCGGGCCGACCTCGTCCAGGCGCTGTTCGACCAGTACCTCGCCGAGCGTTACGGCTGCTGCCGCCGCTGCGGCGGCCCCATGAGCGCCCACCTCGTCCGCCCCGTCCTCCGCTGCGAACACCGATGCGACGCCCCTGCCTGAGTTGCGGTCAACCGACCAGCAGCTCCCGGTGCCCTGAATGTGCACGGGGGGTGGCACGCCAGCGGGAGGCCACCCGCCCGGGCCGGGCCGCCCGCGGTTACGGCAAAGAACATCAAGCCGCTCGACGAGCCCTCGCCACCACCCTGCCCGCACCTTGCGGATACGGCTGCGGAACGATCCTCGAACCCTCGAGCCGCTGGGTCGCAGCACACCGGGTGGACGGGGACCCCACCGCCGGCTGGCTGGTCTCCTGCCCGACCTGCAACCAGCGGGCCAAGCGTCGCACCTGATCGACGAGCTCGACAACGCGCGCGCCGTCATCCACAGGCTGCGGCCGTCGAGCGCGCGATTTTTTGACGGCGTCTGAGCAACAC
>DAINND010000216.1:0-5688 GCA_036736065.1 Ilumatobacteraceae bacterium | reverse complement strand
ACCGAGGGCCGCTTCGACGGCGGGCTCCCAGCCCTGGTCGATCTCGATGAGGTCGAGCAGGGTGCCGAGCGCGCCGTCGACACCGGCGAGGTGCTCGGCCCCGGCGCGAGCGCGAGCCGCCTCGCGCGCCTGACCGAGCGCCTCCGCACGCGTGCGCCAGCGCGCCAACTCGTCCGCGGCGCGTTGACGGGCGGCCACCGCCAGGTCGAGGGTCACCTGGGCATCACGGGTGCGCAGCTCGGCCGCCTCCACCTCGGCCACGAGCGGGCCTTCGGATTCCGTGGCCGCCTCGCAGATCGCCTTGAGCCGCACCGTCTCCTGCTCGAGCCGCTCGTAGCGCTCGCTGAGCGCGTCGCGGCGAGCACTCAGACGGCCGAGATCGGCGTCGCCCTGGGTGAGCGAGTGCTGCAGGGTGCGCAGCTCGCCGCGCACCTCGGCAGCGGCGCTCACGGCGACCGTCACCCCCGTGCCGGTCTGTTCGAGGCTGGCCAGCACCTCGTGCCGCTCAGCTGCGAACGCCTCCTCGGCGGCCGTCATCTCGTCGGCCTCCGGCCCGATCGACGCCAGCGCGCCGACCACGGCCTCGAGCTCGTCGGCCAGCCGAGCGGCCTCGGCCTCGAGCGAGGCCACCACGCCCGCGTCCATCAGCTGACCACGGTCACGCTCGAGGGAGCGGCGACGCTCGACGAGCACGGCGGCGATGCCACGCGCCCGCTCGCGCAACTGCTCGACGCGCACCATCTCGTCACCGATGTCGCTGTCACCTCGTGCCGTCAGCTCGGACTCGGCGGAGAGCACCTCGGTGTCGAGCTGAGCCAGTTCACCGCGCAGCCGTCCGTCCGTCTCGCCGAGCTCGAGCCGATCACCGGCGAGCGACGTGAGCCTGGTGCGCAACGCGGCGATCTCGCGGCCGGCGAGGAAGATCTGCAGCGCCGACAGCTCGGCCACGAGGTCGCCGTGGCGCCGCGCCGCCTCGGCCTGGCGCTCGAGCGGGCGGAGCTGGCGACGAACTTCGCGGAGCAGGTCCTGCACGCGCAGCAGGTTGGCCTCCGTCGCCTCGAGGCGCCGTTCGGACTTCTCCTTGCGCTTGCGGTACTTGAGGACGCCGGCGGCCTCCTCGATGATCGCCCGGCGATCCTCGGGACGGGCATTGAGCACTCCGTCGATCTGCCCCTGGCTCACGATCACGTGCTGCTGACGGCCGACACCGGCGTCGCTCAGCAGCTCCTGCACGTCGAGCAGACGGCAGGTGACCCCGTTGATCGCGTACTCGCTCTCCCCCGTACGGAACAGCGTGCGCGAGATCGTGACCTCGCTGAACTCGATGGGCAGGATGCCGGAGGAGTTGTCGAGGGTGAGCACCACTTCGGCTCGGCCGAGCGCTGGGCGCTTGGCGGTGCCGGCGAAGATGACGTCGTCCATCTTCTGGCTGCGCACCGAGCTGGGTGCCTGCGCCCCGAGCACCCAGGCGATCGCGTCGACCACGTTCGACTTGCCCGATCCGTTGGGCCCGACCACCACGGTGACGCCCGGTTCGAGCTGCATCGTGGTGGTGTCGGCGAACGACTTGAAGCCTTTGAGGGTGAGCGACTTGAGGAACACGGCGTGCCGATCCTATCCGTCGACCCTGCGGCCGACCCGCTCGGTGCTCAGCGCTGGCAGCGCGGGCAGAAGCACGTCGAACGACCTGCGGCCACGACTCGGACGATGTCGGCGCGTCCGCAGGTGATGCAGCGCTGCCCGGCCCGGTCGTAGACGCGGTGCGAGAGCTGGAACCAGCCACCCGCACCCTCGATGTCGACGTACTGGGTGTCGGCCAGGGTGGATCCACCTGCGGCGATCGCCTCGGTGAGCACCCGGTGCATCTCGCGATGGAGCCTGGTGAGCTCCGCCGCCGTGAGCGACCCGGCCAACCGGTCGTGCCGGAGTCGCGCTGCGTGGAGGATCTCGTCGGAATAGATGTTGCCGATGCCGGCGATCACGTGCTGGTCGAGCAGCAGGGCCTTCAGCTGGCGGCCGCGGCCGCGCAGCAGGTCGCGCAGCTGGGCTCGGCTCAGCCCGTCGGTGATCGGGTCGACCCCGAGGCGGTCGAGCTCGGGCATCTCGACCGCCGTGTTGGTCGGGTCGAACACGACCATCTCGCCGAAGGTGCGCGGATCGACGAAGTGCATCTCGAGCGACGGCGACCCGCGAAACCCGACGACGACGTGCGTGTGGGCCAGCCGAGGCGAGCCTCGACGACCGACGAGGACGCGGCCGCTCATGCGCAGGTGGATCATCAACTCGTCACCGCTGTCGAGCGGCAGGAGCAGGTACTTGCCGCGGCGGCGGGCCTCGAGCACCCGGGCGCCGGTCAGCCCGGCGATCAGCGCCGCGGCCGAGGTGCGCCGCACGGTGCGCTGGCGCCCGACCTCGACGCGAGCGATCGTCCGCCCGACGACATGCGCTTCGAGCCCACGTCGCACCGTCTCCACCTCGGGCAGTTCAGGCACAGCCTGGCCTCAGACGTCGACCGACGCGGCCGGTTCGGTGGAGAGGGATTCGAACGCCGCACGAGCCGCGGCCTGTTCGGCGAGCTTCTTCGATCTCCCGACCCCTTCGCCGCGTTGCTCCCCGGCGATGACCACGGCCGCGGTGAAGACCTTGGCGTGCTCGGGGCCGTCCTCGCTGACGACGTAGACCGGTGCGGTCTCGTACCGACGGGCGGTGTGCTCCTGCAGCAGCGTCTTGAAATCGAGCCGGTCGAGCTCCCCCGCCGCCCGCCGCAGCGGCTCGCTGAACAGGCGGTGGATGAGCTCGGCCGCAGCGAGCACGCCGCCGTCGAGGTAGACGGCGCCGATGACGGCTTCGAGCGCGTCCGACAGGATCGAGGGCTTGCGGCTGCCGCCCGCAGCGCTCTCGCCCTTGCCGAGCAACAGGCAGGGCCCGATGTCGACCGCTTCGGCCACCGTGGCCAGCGCCGCGGCGTTGACGACGCTCTTGCGCAGGTCGGTGAGCTTGCCCTCGGGCAGGTCGTGGTGCTCGCGGTACACGACGTCCGCGATCACCCAGCCGAGCACGGCGTCGCCCAGGAACTCGAGCCGCTCGTTGGAGGCGGTGCCGGGGTGCTCGGCGCACCACGACCGGTGGGCCATGGCCCGTTCGAGCAGCGAGAGGTCGCTGAACTGGTGCCCGAGGCGGCCCGCGAGCCCCTCGAGGAGCGCTGCGTGCCCCGCCCCGTCAGGCGCTCTTGACCCGCTCATGGACGTAGTCGACAGCGTCGCGGACCGTCTTCAGGTCCTCGAGGTCCTCGTCTTCGATGCGGAACGCGATCGATCGCTCGGCGAACTCCTCCTCGAGCGACTCGACGAGCTCGATGAGGGCCAGGGAGTCGGCTTCGAGGTCGTCGACGAAGGACTGGCCCTCGCTGATCGACGCCGCATCGATCTCGAGGATGTCGGCAAGGCTGGCCTTCACGATCGCGAGCACCGCTGCTCGGTCGAGTGCGGCACCAGGGCTGGGCTCGGCGGACACGTCACGCTCCATCGGATCGGGTGGGCACCGGTGCCCACCCGGCCCGCAGATGGTAGCCGCCGGCCGCCCAGTCAGGGCAGCCCCGCGATCGCCGCCGTCACCACGGCCACGACGTCGTGGACCACCATCAAGCGGGAGACGTGGATCGCGTTGAGCATCGCGAAGCGGTCGGACGAGCCGTGGCTGATGATGCAGACCCCGTCGACGCCGAGCAGCATCGCGCCGCCGTAGGTGGCGGGGCTCATCGCCGTCCAGAGCGGATCGAGCACCGGAGCGAGCGCATCGGCGTGGGCCTTCAGCTCGGCAGTGGCGGTGATCGTCTGCTTGATCTCGTTGATCAGCATCTTCGTGCCGCCCTCGAGGGTCTTCAGCACGACGTTGCCCGTGAACCCGTCGGTGACGATCACGTCGACGGTCTTGATGAGCGCGTCTCGGCCCTCGACGTTCCCGGCGAAGGTGATGCCGGGGGCAGCGGAGAGGAGCGCGAAGGCAGCCTTCCGGAGGCTGTCCCCCTTGCCGGCCTCCTCGCCGATCGACAGCAGGCCCACGCGGGGCTCGGCCACACCGAAGCGGTGACGGGCGAAGATCGAGCCCATCTGGGCGAACTGGACGAGCCATTCGGGCTGGACCTCGGCGTTCGCGCCGGCGTCGAGGAGGATGTTCGGCGCGTGGCCCGGCACCGGCAGCGGCGTCGCGATGGCGGGTCGGTTGACTCCGCGGATCCGACCCATGCGCAACAGCGCCGACGCCATCGTGGCACCGGTGTTGCCGGCCGAGACCATGGCGCTGGCCTTGCCGTCGCGCACCAGCTCGGCGGCGCGCACCAACGTGGAGTCCTTCTTGCGGCGGACGCCCTGCGCGGGGTCGTCGTCCATCTCGATGACCTCGGTGGCGACGTGCAGGGGCAAGTCACCCGCACCGGGCAGATCGGCCGGGCCGACCAGGATCACCGGGATGCCGGCAGCGGCGGCGGCGTGGGCAGCAGCCACGATCTCACCGGGGGCGCGGTCACCCCCCATCGCATCGATGGCGATCGGGAGCATCGCGGCGGCCTGGCGATCAGCCGACGTCGACGGCGACGCGGTCCTTGTACCACCCGCAGGCGTTGCAGACCGTGTGCGGCAGCTTGGCCGAACCGCAGCGCGGGCAGATGCTGCGAGCAGGAGCGGCCAGCTTCCACGCGCCGGCACGGTGGCTGCGCGTCTTCATCTTCGACTTCTTCTTCTTGGGAACGGCCACTGTGGTTCTCCCTGGCGCGAAACGGGCTGGGATAGGTTAGCGGTCCCGCCGGCGAATGCCCACCCGGCCGCCCCCGGGGCGCCGCCAGGATGACCGCCGGGCCGGAGCAGAGCTCCTTGCGCTGCCTCAGGGCGTCGAGCGCCGACCAGCGCGGATCGACGACCTCGTTCGAGCAGCTGCAGACCTCGGTGTTGCGGTCCACCCCGCACGTGGGGCACAGCCCCTGGCAGTCGGGACGGCACAGGGGCACCAGCGGTGCGTCGAGCAACAGCACCTCGCGGACCATCGGCTCGAGGTCGAGCAGGTCGCCGAGCTCGAACGCCTCGGGGTCGGTGACCGTGCGCTGGTAGAGCTCGTGGACCTCGCTGTCGAGCGGGCCTGCCGCGGGAGCCGCGCACCGCCGACAGGTGCCGTGCCAGGTGGTGTGCAGATGGCCGCGCACGACGACTCCGTCGGTGAGCGCCTCGAGCCGCAGCGACACGTCGACGGGATCGTCGGCGATGAATCGAGGATCGTCGATGCCCAGCTCACCGATGGTGAGCTCGGTCTCGATGGCGCGCTCGCTCCCCGGGCGGTGGAGCAGTTCGACAGCGTTCAGGCGCAGTGGTGATGCCACGCCGCAACGCTACCGGCCGCGCCCCCGGCGAACCGCCGGGCCCCTGTCAGCGATCCTGGTCGAAGAATCCCTTGCTCGGATCGTCGTGGTCGGGCTCGGCCTCAGTGCGGTGAGCGCCGATCGACAGCTTGTGACGACCCGACTGCACGGTCTTGTTGAGCCGATCGAGCAGGATCTCGAAGCTCGCGAGACGCTGGTCGAGGAAGTCCTCGGTCTGCAAGCGCAGTCGGCGGGCATCGGCCTCGGCCGCCTCGTTCAGCTGGCGCGCCCGCTGCTCCGCGGCGCGCACCCCCTCGGTGCGCTGCACCATCCGCTCGGCC
>DAINND010000215.1:0-5694 GCA_036736065.1 Ilumatobacteraceae bacterium | reverse complement strand
GAGGCAGTGGTCTGCTCGGCCTCCTTCGGCTTCACGACGATGCGGTCAACGAGGGGCTTGAGGTTCATGGGTGCAGGCCTCCGTTGGCTTGTCGCACGGGTTTGGGGACACAGGTCGCAGGGCGGCTTAGCACTCTCCCTGCGCGAGTGCCAAGGCTACGCGGACGGAACGGGCGTTAGCAACCGGAAGGGGAGAGTGCTAACGCATTTTCCGGCCATGCGGACGAGCAGCGGCACCGACCGGGCGCGAGACTGGCCCGATGGGGCGCCGTGGCGACCGGGACCCGTGGGGTCAGGCCGGCGAGATCGAGTTCCTCACCCCCGACCCCGGGGTGTTCGGCTCGTCGGTGACCTCCCTCGACGTCGCACCGGACGACGCCGGGGGCCCGCCACCCGATGACGACGCACCAGGGTCGCGCCCGGCCGCCTTCGCGGCGATCGGCCTGGTGGCGGCCGTCGTGGCAGGGGCCATCGCCGTGGCCGCCCCCTGGCGCGACGACCCGCCAGACGCCAACGTCACGACGACCCCATCCCCCGCCGCCCCGACCACCGTCGCGCCGACGCCGCTGCAGCCCGACGGTGCGGAGACCGGCGGTGACGGGGCGCCCGGCAGCGAGGCCGTGCGCGGCGTCGTGATCGACCCGCCGCCAGGCTGGCAGTTGGCCGGCGCACTGAGCGGCCCACCGTTCGGAAACTTCGCGGGATGGGGTGAGGTGTGGGCGCAGGCCGGCTCCACCCGCGATCGTGGCGCCTGGTACGCCCTGTCGATCACACCGTTCGGCCTCGACGGCATCGGCGTGGCCGACGCGGTGCGGGTGCGCGTCGACAACCGCACCGCGCTCGTCGAGCGCGCCGCCGACGGAGTGCTCACCCTCACCGTCGACGCTCCGTTCGAGCGCCGCGAACGGCTGGTGCGCATCGAAGCCCGCGGCACGACGATCGACGAGCTCACCAGGTTCGCCGAGTCGGTCGGCATCGAGGACGACCGCCCCCAGCTCGTCGACGACCGGTTCGTCTACCGCGACCCAACCTTTCTCGAGCCGATGACCAAGGTGTGGTCGGGCCCGACCGACTGGGACCCGATCCGCACCGCCGTGGTCGACGACGTCACCGCCTACACGCTGTACGCCGACGGCACCGGGGGCTGGCTGTGGCTCGGCGTCCACGACACGGAGGGGCCGCTCCCGGTCGTGGCGATGCTCGAGTTCGAGCAGCAACTGCTCGCCGATGTCGGCCCACCCGGGGCCACCGACGCGCTCGTCGGCCGATCACCCCGGCGTTCGCACACCTGGCTCTCGTTCGACGACCAGTGGGTCAGCGCCATCAGCACCCTCAGCGAGGACGAGTTGGTCGCCGTGCTCCCGTCGGTGCGATGGGCGAGCGATGCCGAGTGGGCGCTGGCCCAGCGCACCACCGGAGCCGTGCCCGGCCCCGGCGTCGACACGACTGCCCGGGCTCCGGTCGCATCCGGGACCCTCGACGACGGCACCGCGTGGGACGTCAGCGCCGAACCACTCGGCGTCGGCCTCGATGTCGAGCTCTGCTGGCAGTCGGGCGGAGGCTCTGCGTGCAGCCGATCCCGGCTGTTCACCGACGCCGACGACCCGCTCGGCATCGTGTCGACGCTCGAGCTCACCCTCGTCGTCAGCCGCTTCCCCGAGCCGCACACGCTGCGCATCACCACCGCCGAGGGCACCGTCGAGCAGGCCGTGGACGGGCCGACCGCGGTGCCCGTGCTGGTGTTCGGCGACCTACGCGTCGAACTGCTCGACGCCGCCGGGCAGCTCGTCGACGCCCAGTGAGCGGGCGAGTGCCACCACGGTGGTGAGCGGCAGGCCCACCACGTTGCTGACGCTGCCCTTCACCGCGGACACGAACACCGCTGCCTGGCCCTGCACGGCGTAGCCGCCGGCCTTGTCGAACGGCTCGCCCGTGCCCAGGTACCACTCGAGCGCATGGTCGGTGATCGGCGCGAACGTCACCAACGTGGTGGTCACATCGGTGGCGGTGCGCGCGCCGAGGCGCAGGGTCACCCCCGTGTGCACCCGGTGCGTGCGCGCCGACAGGCTGCGCAGCATCGCCCGCGCCTCGGCCGCAGCGGCCGGCTTGCCGAGGATGCGGCCGTCGAGGGCGACCGTCGTGTCGGCGGCGATCACCAGGTCGGCCGGGTCGGCGGTGACGGCCATCGCCTTGGCGGCCGACAGCCGGCGCACGTACGCGACCGCCTCCTCCCCCGCCAGCACCGACTCGTCGATGTCGGCCGGCACCACCACCGGCCGCACGCCCATCTGCTCGAGCAGGTCACGTCGACGCGGCGACGCCGAGGCCAGGATCACGCGCACGGGATCGAGCTCACGGTCAGCCGCCCGACAGGGCCATCACGTCGCCGTCGTCGGGCACCGTGAGATCGTCGAGATGGTCGAGGTAGCCGTCGGGCAGCGCCACCCGGATGGGGCCGTTGGTGTGGCCACGGCGGATCCGTTCGCCGCCCTCGACGATGCGCAGTGTCGGGTCGACCTCGGCGATCAGGTCTTCCAGTTCGGTCATCGAGTCGATGTTGCTGAACCGCCGCCGGGTCTCGCCACCCACCGGGTAGCCGGTGAGGTACCACGAGGTGTGCTTGCGGAAGTCGCGGATGCCCACCCGCTCGCCGAGGTGCGGCATCAACAGTCGAGCGTGCTCGGCCATCACTGCGCAGGCCTCGCCGAGCGTGGGCGACGGCTGCACCGGCCGACCGTTCAACGCGTCGACCAGGTCGCGGAACAGCCACGGCCGGCCCAGGCAGCCACGACCCACCACGACCCCGTCGCATCCGGTGTGCTGCATCATCCGCACCGCGTCGGCAGCCTCCCAGATGTCGCCGTTGCCGAGCACCGGGATCTCCGGAACGGCCGCCTTGAGCTCACCGATCGCGTCCCAGTCGGCATGGCCGGCGTAGTGCTGCTCGGCGGTTCGGGCGTGCAGTGCGATGGCCGCCACGCCTTCCTCGGCGGCGATGCGGCCGGTGGCGAGGAACGTGAGCAGGTCGTCGGTGAGGCCCTTGCGGAACTTGATGGTGACCGGCACCCCGTGGGGCGTTGCCGCCTCGACCGCGGCGCGCACCACGGCGCGCAGCAGGTTCGGCTTGGCCGGCACCGCTGCCCCACCGCCCTTGCGGGTCACCTTCGCCGCCGGGCAGCCGAAGTTCATGTCGATGTGGTCGACGCGTCCCTCGGCGCACAGCCGGCGCACGGCCGCACCGATCATCGCCGGGTCGCTGCCGTACACCTGCAGGCTGCGCGGCTGCTCGTCGGGGGCGAAGGTCATCATCCGCTCGGTCTTCGCGTTGCCGTGCACCACGGCGGTCGACATCACCATCTCGTTGACGTAGACGAGCCCGGGTGCAAAGCGGCGGCACATCGTGCGGAACGGCGCGTTGGTGACCCCGGCCATCGGGGCCAGCACCACGGGCGCGGCCGGCACGAACGACCCGATCCGCAGCGCGTGCGTCGTCGGCGAGGGCACAGGGCGCGGCGTCATGGCGTCAGGCCTCGAGCAGCGGCAGGCGCAGGTTGGGGAACGCGCCGATGTCGAGTGGGGTCGGCCCGTCGCTGCGCAGCCGGAACCAGCCGGCCGAGGCGATCATCGCCGCGTTGTCGGTGCACATCGATCGGCTCGGCAGGAAGGCGCGGATGCCGTCGTCGATGCAGGCCTGCAGCACGCGCTCGCGCAGCAGCGAGTTGGCCGCCACTCCGCCGGCGAGCACCAACCCGCGGGCGCCGATCTCGCGTGCAGCCCGCTGGGCCTTGTGGACCAGCACGTCGACCACCGCCGTCTGGAACGACGCGGCCACGTCGACCGACGACACGTCGGGGTGCTTGCGGACGTGGTTGACCACCGCCGTCTTCAGCCCACTGAAGCTCACGTCGAGGCCGTCGTGGAGCATCGCCCGCGGGAAGGCGATCGCCGCCGGGTCGCCGAGGCGGGCCTCACGGTCGATCGCCGGACCACCCGGGTAGCCGAGGCCGAGGAAGCGGGCGACCTTGTCGAAGGCCTCGCCGGCCGCGTCGTCGATGGTCCGCCCGAGCAGGCGGTACTGGCCGTGGTCGCGCATCTCGATGAGCATCGTGTGCCCACCCGACACCAGCAGCACCACCAGCGGGAACTCGAGCGACGGGTCCTCGAGGAACGCCGAGTAGAGGTGCGCCTCGTGGTGGTGCACGCCGACGAACGGCACGTCCCAGGCGAGCGCCAACGACTTGGCCGCCGACACGCCGACGAGCAGCGCCCCGATGAGGCCCGGCCCGATGGTGCAGGCGACGGCGTCGATGCGCGCCTCGTCGACGCCGGCTTCGACGATCGCCCGGGCGACGATCGGGTTGAGCATCTCGAGGTGCGCCCGGCTGGCGATCTCGGGCACCACCCCGCCGAACTGGGCGTGCAGGTCGACCTGGGTGCTCACCACGCTCGAGATCACCTCGGTGCCGCCCATCACCAGCGCTGCGGCGGTCTCGTCGCAGCTGGTCTCGATGCCGAGCACCAGCGTCGACTCGTCGGGCACGACGACACGGCTCATCGGGCGGCCTCCGGGCACAGCGCGGCCAGCCGCTCGCGATACGTGGCCTCGGCGAGGTCGGTGCACCACATCACGATCGCGTCCTCGGTGTTCTCGTAGTAGCGCTTGCGCACCCCGGCGGGCACGAAGCCGAACTCGTGGTAGAGCGCCTGAGCCGCGTCGTTGCTGGCGCGCACCTCGAGGGTGAGGCCGTGGCAGCCACGCTCGATGGCCGCCCAGGCCTGCTCGGCGAGCAGTCGGGTGCCCACGCCGTGACGCCGGTGCGACGCGGCGACGGCGATGTTGGTGACGTGCGCGTCGTCGACGACGAACATCACCCCGGCGTAGCCGACCAGCTCACCGTCGAGACGGGCCACCAGGTAGTGGCGCTGCCCGCGACGGGCGAGGTCGAGCTCGCTCTGGAACACCGAGATGGTCCAGGGCCGCGGGTACGACACCTGCTCGATGGCCATCACGGCGCCCAGGTCGCGTCGACGCATCGGCTCGACGACGAGTGGTGATGAGCCGTCGGACCGCCGCAGCAGGCGCGACAGCATGCTCACCTCGGCACCTCGCCGGTGTTGTCGGTCGAGCCCGTGGCTCGCACGCTCCAGTTGATCTGGGCATCGGGCAGGCGCAGGTACATGGGCTGCACCTCCCACGGGTTCACCCATTCCTCGCGCAGCGCCCGGGCGTGGGCGAGCTGCACGAGCGGCGCCGCCGACGGGCGCGACAGGAACTGCTCGGCGAACTCACAGCGCAGGTCGGCGGCGATCTCGTCCTGGTAGCGCAACGCGCCGTCACCGACGCAGATGACGTCCTCGCCACGCGCCATCACCTCGCCGATGAGGTCGTCGACACGGCCGCAGCGCGGCTCGAGCACACGCTGCACCCCTCCCGGCACGGGGCGGTAGATCGAGTAGAACAGCTCGCCCTTGCGCGCGTCGATCACCGCCACGATGGTGCGGTCGCTGCGCCGCAACGGGTAGGCGAGCAGGTCGAGCGAGCTCATGCCGATCATCGGCACGCGCAGCGCCTGGGCCAGCGCCTTGGCCGAGGCCAGGCCGACGCGCATCCCGGTGAACAGGCCGGGACCGACGTCCACGGCCACGACACCGATCTCGGCCAGCTCCACGTCGGCCTGTCGGCACACGAAGTCGA
>DAINND010000214.1:0-5700 GCA_036736065.1 Ilumatobacteraceae bacterium | reverse complement strand
CGACGAGGGATGGGACGCCGTGCGGGCGCGCTGGTTCGCCCGTCAGCTCGAGATGGGCCTGCTCCCCGAGGGCACCGAGCTCGCACCGCGCAACCCGGGGGTCGAGGCCTGGGCCGATCTGTCCGAGAACCAGCGTCGCCTGGCGGCGAGGATGCAGGAGGCGTTCGCCGCGTTCCTCGACCACACCGACACCCAGCTCGGTCGGCTCGTCGACGACCTGGCCGCGCTCGGCCGGCTCGACACCACGCTCATCCTCGTGCTCGCCGACAACGGTGCCAGCCAGGAGGGCGGGCCGTTCGGGGTGATGCATGAGATGAAGTTCTTCAACGGCATCCTCGAGACCCCCGACGAGGCCGTCGGGCGCATCGACGACATCGGCGGTCCGCACAGCCACACCAACTACCCGTGGGGTTGGGCGCAGGTCGGCAACACCCCGTTCAAGTGGTACAAGCAGAACACCCACGAAGGTGGCGTGCACGTGCCGCTCATCGCCCATTGGCCGACGCGCATCACCGACCGGGGAGCGATCCGCGACCAGTTCCACCACGTCAACGACATCGCACCGACGGTGTACGAGGTGCTGGGCGTGACGCCCCCGGAGGTCTACCGCGGCTACGAGCAGCTCCCCGTCACGGGGACGTCGTTCGCCTACAGCTTCGACGAGGCCGACGCGCCCACCCGCAAGCCGGTGCAGTACTTCGAGATGATCGGCCATCGGGGCATCTGGCACGACGGCTGGAAGGCCGTCACCCGCCACCAGCCGGGGACGTCGTTCGACGACGACCGCTGGGAGCTCTACCACGTGGCCGTCGACCGCTCGGAGTGCCACGACCTCGCGGCGACCCACCCCGACAGGCTGCAGGGGTTGATCGAGCTGTGGTGGCGCGAGGCCGAGGTGCACGGGGTGCTGCCCCTCGACGACCGCGGCGTCGAGCTGTTCGCCGCCCGTTTCGCCGACCGCACGCCGCATCCGGCCGATCGTCACTACACCTACTTCCCGCCGATCTCGCCGGTGCCGCCCCAGGCGGCGGCAACCATCGGGGGGCGGACCTTCCGCATCGAGGCGACCATCGACCGACCCGTGGGTGGTGCCGGTGTGCTGTTCGCGACCGGCACCGAGAACAGCGGGCTGAGCCTGTTCATCGACGGTGAACGGTTGGTGTTCGACTACAACGCGTTCGGCGACCACACGGTGGTGGTCTCCGATCGTGACGTGCCGCTCGGCCCGAGCGTGGTGGGTGTCGACGTCGAGCGGCTCGGTCGTGACGGGACGGCGACGCTGCTCATCGATGGCGCCCCGAGCGGCACGGCTGCGCTCGCCCGGGTGATGCGGATGATCTCGAGCGTGGGGATGACCCTCGGTGCCGACCTCGGCTCCCCGGTGAGCGAGGCCTACCGGGCGCCGTTCGCGTTCACGGGGACGCTCGCCCGCGTCGACGTGCAACTGGCACCCGAGCGCGCGAAGCAGGCCCGCGACAACGCCGCCGTGGCCCACGCGGCCGAACAGGCCAGGCAGTGAGCCGATGAGCGGGTGCTGTGCTCCTGACCCGAGCCCAGCTCGCGCCGCGTCGATCCGGGGCCCGCAGCCGGCCGCAACTCGACCCGGCCTCGGGTCGGGCTCGTCCGCGGCGTGTCTCGTCGAGCTCGGGCCGGCACGGTTCACGATGGGCGACGACGGTCCGTGGTCGATCCCCGGAGACGGTGAGCACCTGCGGCCGGGGGAGGTCGGTCGCTACGCGATCGCGACCACCGCGGTCACCAACGACGATTTCGCCGGGTTCGTCGCGGCGACGGGCCATCGCACCGAGGCGGAGCACTACGGGTGGTCGTTCGTGTTCGGTGGTCTCCTCCCCGATGACTTCCCCGACACGCGCGGCGTCGCCGCGGCGCCGTGGTGGCGCCAGGTCGAGGGCGCGTGGTGGCGCTGCCCGGAGGGCCCTCACAGCGACCTCGCCGGACGCGGTGACCACCCGGTGGTGCACGTCAGCTGGAACGATGCCGTGGCCTACTGCGCCTGGGCCGGAGGCCGGCTGCCGACCGAGGCCGAGTGGGAGTGGGCGGCGCGCGGCGGCACGAGCACGACGTTCCCCTGGGGCGACGATCTCGAGCCGGGCGGGCAGCATCGGATGAACGTCTTCCAGGGCGACTTCCCGGGCGGCAACACCGTCGCCGACGGATGGTTCGGGACGTGCCCCGTCGACAGCTTCGAGCCCAACGGCTTCGGCCTCCACAACATGCTCGGCAACGTGTGGGAGTGGACTGCCGACCCGTTCGCCCGAGGGAACCTGGTGCTGAAGGGCGGTTCGTACCTGTGCCACGCCTCCTACTGTCGCCGCTACCGGCCGACGGCGAGGATGGGCTCGACACCCGACAGCAGCACCGGAAACATCGGCTTCCGTATCGTGGCGGACGCCGTCGACGCGAGGGCCCGGATGACGACAGGCGAGGGGAACGACTGATGAGTGCTACGGACCGTGACGAGGCCGACGGGCGCCACCTTCGGCGCCAGCGCAACCGCGAAGCCGTCGTCGACGCGCTGTTGACGCTCTACGGCGAGGGCAACCTCGATCCGAGCTCGGCCGAGATCGCCGAACGGGCGGGCTCGTCACCTCGTTCGTTGTTCCGGTACTTCGACGATGTCGACGACCTGTGCGGTGAGGCGATCCGTCGCCACGAAGAGCGCATCCGGCGACACGTCACCGTCGGGGCGGGCCCCGACGACCCGCTCGACGACCGGGTGGCGGCGCTCGTCGCCTCGCGAGTCGCGCTCTACGAAGCCGCAGGTGCCGTCGGGCAGGTCGCCAGGATGCGTGCCCCGTTCCAACCGCTCATCGCCGCCGAGCTGGCTCAGGGCCGCACCTTCTTGCGCAATCAGGTCAGACGGCTGTTCGCTCGCGAGCTCGCGGCGATCGAGCCGAGTCGGGCCGACGCGCTGCTGTCGGCGCTCGATGTGGCCACCTCGTTCGAGAGCTACTGGCTCATGCGTCAGGCCCAGGGTCACGGTCGGGCGCGTGCCGGGCATGTGCTCGAGTCGATGGTGCACGCCCTGCTCACCCCTGCCCAGGTGCACTGAGCATCGCTCAGACGCGTACGGCACTGGTCCGCAGGTGCGCGGCGAACCAGTCGGCGGCCAGCGTGGCCGCGCGTTGGAGCGTCCCCGGCTCTTCGAACAGGTGCGATGCGCCGGGGACGACCTCGAGGCGATGCTCGCAGCGCAGCAGCTCCGCAGCCCGGCGATTGAGGTCGAGCACCACGTCGTCGCGGCTGCCGACGATCAGCAGCGTCGGTGCCCGCACTGCGGCCAGGTGCTGTTGCGCCAGGTCGGGCCGTCCGCCGCGGCTCACCACGGCATCGACGTGCGAACCGGGATCGGCCGCCGCGGCGATCGCCGCCGCCGCGCCGGTGCTGGCGCCGAACAGGCCCAGACCGAGCTGCACACCGACCCACTGCCGGTCGACCCACCGTGAGACGGCCCGCAGACGATGGCCGAGCAACTCGATGTCGAACACGTTGGCGCGCTCGTCCGCCTCGCGCTCGGTGAGCAGGTCGACGAGCACGGTGCCGACCCGGGACTGCTCGAGCACATCGGCGACGAAGGCGTTGCGCGGGCTGTGGCGGCTGCTCCCGCTCCCGTGGGCGAACACGACCACGCCGCTCGCTCGTGCGGGCAGCGTCACGTGGGCGTCGAGCACCACTCGCGTCGCCGGGGCCCGACCCGGTGCGGGGTCGATCGCGATGGCCGCCTCCCAACCGCGCGCCGCAGCCCGGTCGAGGGTGCGCAGCACCTCGTCGTCGCTCACCGGGTCGAACGACCGGTACCACTGGCCGACCGACACGAACTGCTCGGGGGTCATCAGGCTCACGTACGTGTCGGCCGTGTCCCCCATCTCGATCTGCCAGCCGCTGGGGGCGGCGGGCACCGCCAGGACGACCCGGGCCGCGCCATGGGCGCGCGCCACCTGGCAGGCGGCCCGGGCGGTCGCGCCGGTTGCGATGCCGTCGTCGACGACGACCGCGGTGCGGCCGGTCAACGACAGTCGCGGGTGGCTGCGACGAACGAGTGACGTGCGGCGGGCGAGCGCGGTGCGCTCCCGCGCTTCGAGCGGGTCGAGGTCGCGGACACCCAGCCGGTAGGTGTCGACGACATCCCGGTTGAGCACCCGGACCCCACCCTCGCCGACAGCCCCTGCGGCCAGTTCCGGGCGCAGCGGCACACCGAGCTTGCGCACCACCACCACGTCGAGGGGCGCATCGAGTGCCATGGCGACTTCTGCAGCCACGGGCACGCCCCCGCGCGGCAGGCCGAGCACGGCGACGTCGGCGCCGCGGAGCGGAGCGAGTCGGTCGGCGAGCTGTCGGCCGGCGTCGGTGCGGTCGCTGAAGGTCACGCACCGAGGTTGGCCTGCGCCGGCCTGGAGGTCAGGTGCCGAACGATAGGGGTGCGTGGGTCGAGCGGCTCAGCGCAGTGGCCCGGCGAGCACGCGTGCTGCGGCGTTGGCGCCGGACATGCCGTGCACGCCGCCGCCGGGGGGTGTCGATGCCGAGCACAGCCAGATCGACGGGTTCGGCGTGGCGTAGGCGCGTAGGGACCGGGTGGGGCGGAACAGCAGTTGCAGCCCGTCGTGGGCGCCGCCGGCGATGTCGCCTCCGACGTCGTTGGGGTTGTAGCGGGCGAAGTCCGCCGGCGCCATCGCGTGCCTCCCGATGATGCGGTCGCGCACCCCTGGTGCGACCCGCTCGAGCTGGCGCTCGATGGCCACGGCGACGGCGCCGTCCTACCCGGGGGGCACGGGGGCGTAGGTCCAGACGGTGTGCACGCCGTCTGGTGCGCGTGACGGGTCGAAGCGGCTCGGCTGCACGAGCAGGACGAACGGCCGCTCGGGCATCCGCCCGGCGGTGATGTCGGCCTCGGCAGCGGCGAGCTCGGCGACCGTGCCGCCGAGGTGCACCGTCCCCGCGGCGTGGCAGGCCTCGGCCGTCCACGGGATCGGGCCGTCGAGGGCGAGGTCGAGCTTGTAGGCCGCCGGACCGTGCCGGTAGCGCTCGAGGGCCCGCCGGTAGCGGGCGGGCAGCGCGTCACCCGCGATGCTCGACAGCTGGCCCGGGTCGGTGTCGAACAACACCACCCGGTGCGGAGGCAGGTCGTCGAGTGAGCGCACCCGGGTGCCCACGCGGATCTCACCGCCGAGCTCGACGAGCCGTCGGGCCAGCGCGTCGGGCACCGTCTGGGCGCCGCCGCGGGCGAGCGGCCAGCCGACGGTGTGCGCGGCCAGGGTGAGCAGCAGCCCGAACGCGGTGGTGAACGGAGCGGACAGCGGCAGGAAGGCATGCGCGGCGCACCCGGCGAGCAGCGCCGCGGCCTCGTCGGTGTCGAAGCGGCGTGCCGTGCGCGTCGCGGGCGCGAGTGCCCGTCGAGCGAACCGGGCGAGCTCCACCGGGTGCCTCGGGAGCGACACGATCGGGCCGAGCAGGTCGTCGAGCAGCCGGTCCCAGCTGCGCACCCCGGGCTCGACGAACCGGCGCCAGGCGCGACCGTCGGCGCCGAGGCCGGCGACGGTCGCATCGAGGTCGCGATGCAGCACTGCGGCGCGACCGCCGTCGAGGGGGTGGGCGAGTGGAGCCTCCGGCTGGCCCCACTCGCCGCCGCGCCGTTCGCGGCCGATGTCGGCGAGCGCTGGAGAGGCTGCTGCGAGGGCGCAC
>DAINND010000213.1:0-5709 GCA_036736065.1 Ilumatobacteraceae bacterium | reverse complement strand
CAATTCGTAGTTGGTGCGGATGAGGACGGCCCAGGCGAAGCCGCCGAGCACGCAGAGAGGGGCACTCACGACGATGGAGCGTATCCCGACACCACGCGGCCATGCCCTGTCCTCGGGCGGCCCACCGATCAGTTCAGGCAGCCCCGCTGCGGTAGAGCAACGGATTGGCGTCGCCGTCCGCGACGTCCCCCGGCTGACGGCCACGCAGCCACAGCACGAGGTCCAGCTTCCGGTGGTCGTGATCGGGCTCGGTCACGCGTGCGCCGTCGGCGAAGTAGATGATCGTCATCACCGAGCGCATCGTCGACGTGGGGTTGGCCGGTGCACGGTGGAGCGTCCAGCCGGCATGGAACGTGGCGTCGCCGGCCGTGAACGGCCCGTGGTGGGTGAGCGACAGGCCGCGGGTGCGCACCTCGTCGTCGAAGTGGGCTTCGGAGTCGTCGCCGATCTCCCACCTGCCGAGGTCACCGAGGCGGTGGCTCCCGTCGGCGAAGGTCATCCCGCCGATCTCGGCCGGCACGTCGACCAAGGGCATCCACATCGTGATCGTGCGGTCGGTGTCGAGCGGCCAGTAGTGCTGGTCCTGGTGCCAGGGAGTGTGGCCACCGCCAGGCTCCGTGAACAGCGCCTGGTCGTGGTAGAGCCGCACACCCTCGACACCGAGCAGTTGCGCCGCCACGGAGGCGAAGCGGCGGGCCATGACGAACTCGCGCACCACCGGGTCGTGCTCCAACAGGTTCGGCACTTGGAGGAACGCCTTGCCGTAGGTGTCGCGCTCCTCGAGCGGACGCTTCTCCCACGCGTGTCGATGCGCGGCGCGCTCGATCGCCGGACCATAGACGGCCAGCTCGTCCGCCGACATCAAGCCGCGCACGACCGTGTGCCCGTCGCGGTCGAAGGCGGCTCTCAACTCGGCCCCGATCGGGCGCTCGTCCGACAGTGGCGCGGTGGTGGTGGCCATGGCCACGAGCCTAGCCACGGTGATGTTTCAAGAGTCCGGCAAGCAGTGTGCATCCCTCCTGCCCCCCATGGACCGTCAGCACCATGCGTGTCGAAGGGTCTCTCGTGAGCAGGGTGGCGATCCCTGCAGAGCGCGTCGACGTCGCGTCTGCGAACAGGCCGTCGGCCGATCCGCCCGTGCGGGTGCCAGCGGCCGGCAGCACCCCCGATCCGGTGCTGCCGCCCGTGAAGGTGGTGGTGTCGAAGATCGACCAGTTGACGGGCCAGCCGGTCCGGCTCATCGAGGCGAGCGAGTGGAACTCGCTCGACCTCGACAGCCCGCCGCGCAACCGGGAGACGACCCCGCCCCCGTCGCCGACTGGCGGGACCATCGGCGCCGCCGGCATCGATCTCGCCACGACGTACAGCGCTCCCGCGTCGATGACCGACGGCAGCCGCCGCCTGATCGGCGTGCCCCTTGCGATGTCGAGCCAGTTCGCCGCCGACCAGCGCGCCCTCTCCGACGAAGGCCGTCTGCTGGCGACGAACCCACTGCTCGTCAGCGTGGCGCCCGCCCCGTCGCCGATGCGCCAGGGGACCACGACATTCGAGCTCGGCCTCGACCGGAATGCCGATGTCGCCCGCCAGGCGATCGCCCCCGCGCGCGACCGCTCCAACGTCGACGCCGAGGCGAGCAGCGACCGGGCTGCGATGGCCCGCACGCTCGACCCGGCCGCCATGCAGAACGTGGCGGCCCTGAGCGCCGGCAGCGCAGCGCTCTCGCGCAAGCTGATCGTGCCGACCGGCGCGGCAGGCTTCCGCCCGCTCGAGGAGGACCGGCGCGACGCCATCCGACTCGACGTCGTGGCCTGACCCGCGCCTGACGCACCGCTCTCTGGGCGGGCCCGCTGACGGCGTCGTCAGCGACGGACCGACCGGAGCACCACGAACGCCGGGGTGCTGGCGACCACCTCGACGTTGCCGAGGATGCGCTTCAGCTTGGCGTGGTAGCCCAGGTGGCGGTTGCCGACCACCCACAGGTCACCACCCGCTCGCAACACGCGACGCGACTGGACGAACATGTCCCACGCCGTCGCGTCGGAGAGCGCATGGCCACTGTGGAACGGAGGGTTCACCACGACCCGATCGACCGAGCCGGGCCCGAGCGGTTCGCCGACGGCGACGGTCTCGAGCCGGTCACCGATGACGAACCGCGCCTCACGCGACCCGAACGAGGCGCGCCAGCCCGCCTCGGCAGAGGCCACGGCGTCGAAGCTCTCGTCGATGAAGACGAGCTCGAGCGCCTCATCGCGCCAGGCCTCCACGAGGCCCACCACGCCGGTGCCGCAGCCGAGGTCCACGAGCGTCGTCGGACGAGGGCCACGGTGCCGGGCGAGCGCCTCGAGCAGGACCGCGGTGCCTGCGTCGAGCCGCTCCGCGGCGAACGCTGCAACGTGCCCCACGACGGTCGGCCCGGCGTCCGACTCGTCCGTAGCGATCTGCCACCGGCGCGGCCACCGGGTGGACGTGTCGATGGGCGCGCCGACCCGGCTGAGGGCGAGACGCGCACGCCGCCGTGCCTGCGGCGGGCGCGTCGCGCCGATCCTCGCCCCCAGCACCTCGAGCGTCGACGTGTGCATGTGCCGCGTCATCGCTGTCGCAACCACCTCGATGCTGTCGGGAAGCGCCGGCCGGACCACGCGCAACCACTCGTCCATGGCCGCGAGCGACTTCGGCACCTTCACCACCAGCGCGTCGAGCAGGCCGGCGGGCGTGGTGCGCGCGTCGAGGAACCGCACCGCTGACATCGGGAGGGCGTTGCGCGCCAGGTTCGCCCGTGCCGCCTGTTGCGCGACGAACGAGTCGCCGATGTGCACCACGTCGCCGACCCCGCTGGCGAGCAGGCCGCAGGTGATCGCCCCCCACTCGTCACCGACCACTCCGACCCGACCTGCCGGGAGGCCGCTCGACTCACCTGCGAGGTGCTCGATGGCCAGCACGTCCGCCGCGTCCCAGGCGCGCAGACGCTCGCGGGGACGTTCGGGATGGCGGGCCAGCTCGAGCGTTGGCCCACCTTCGATCACCAGGCTGCGCTCGCCCCCGTCACCACCGTCACCGTCGTCGACGCCGCCACCAGTGGTGCGATCACCTCGCGGACGTGCCGGACGGGTCACGCGCCGCCGACCAGCTTCCAGGCATAGGCCAGGGCGTGGTCGAGCGATTCGGTGAACGCCGTCCCGGTCCACGCGATGTCGAAGGCCGTCCCGTGGTCCACCGAGGTGCGCACGATCGGCAGTCCCAGCGTGACGTTCACGCCGCGATCGAACGCCAGGAGCTTCATCGGTGCGTGCCCCTGGTCGTGGTACATGCAGACGATGGCGTCGTACCGGTCGCGATGGACGGCCTGGTGGAACACGGTGTCGGCGGGCAGGGGCCCGCTGGCGTCGATGCCCTCGGCGAGCGCTGCGACCACGGCCGGCTCGATGCGATCACGGTCTTCGGAGCCGAACAGGCCGTGCTCGCCAGCGTGCGGGTTGAGGCCACAGACTGCGATCCGCGGGCGCTCCATCATTCGCCGCAGCGTGGTGTCGGTGAGGCGCACCACGTCGAGCACCCGCTCGGTCGTGACCCGTTCGATCGCCTCGCGCAGCGAGCAGTGGGTGCTCACGTGGGTGACCGCGACGCGGCCCTCGGTGAGCATCATCGTCACCCGCTCGGCCCCGCACAGCGCGGCGATCAGCTCGGTGTGGCCGACGAAGCCCGGATCGGAGAGCTGGGTGGCCTCTTTGTTCATCGGCATGGTGACGATGCCGGCGACGCTGCCTGCGAGGGCGTCGACCGTGGCTCGTTCGACGTACGCCCGTGCCGCTGCCCCCGAGGCAGCGTCGAGGCGACCCGGGCGATGGTCGTCGGCCGCGAGCAGGCCGAGATCGACGACCGTGAGCACCGCCGGGCGCAGGTCGAGCTCGGGTGGCGGCGCCCCCACGGCGACCACCTCGACGTCGAGCCCGAGCAGCGAAGCGCCGTGGCGCAGCACCGCAGCGTCGCCGTAGACCACGACCGGTGCGCCCGGCGCGCCCAACCGACCGGCGGCCGCGCAGCGCAGCACGATCTCCGGCCCGACCCCAGAGGCGTCGCCCATGGTGACGGCCATCGGAAGCGGCGACGGAGACGCTGATGGGCTCACCGAGCCATTCTGGCGCGGCGCGCGGCGTGAGCTCACACACCGACGAGGAGGCGCTCGACGAGCCGGCACAGACCGGAGGGATCGCCGAACCCACCCGAGCGGGTGACCACGAGCCGACCGTCATCGGCCCGCAGGCTCCACGGCACGCCCGGCTCGACTCGACCGTGGACCTCGAGCCGCTCACCATCGAGCAGTGCGGCGGCCGTATCCCCACCGAGCACCAGCAGGGCTCGCCCAGGACGCGCGACAACGGCTCGACGGGCCCGGGCGGCCAGCGCGGCAGCGACCCGTTCGGCGTCGGCGGCCGTCACACCGCGTCCGGGCGGCCAGGGCGGCGACGAGGTCGCCACAGCGACGCGGTCCCCCGCGTCCGCGTGCATCACCAACTCGGCCACCTGGCGCCTCGCGACCGGGTGCAGGCTGCCACAGACGACGAGCACCGCCTCGGCCACGGGCCGCTGAGGGGCGGCGGCTGGTACGTCGGCCCGGCCGGAGAGACCGGCCGCGACCGAGGCTGCGGTGCCGGCGAGCACCACTCGCCGATCGGCCGACCGCCAACGGGCGCCGATCCGGTCGAGGTCGGCGACGGAGGCGGCGGCGGCCACGGCTACCGTCGGCTCCGGCCGGGCGAGCCAGGCGGCCAGTTCGGCATCCGTGCCGAGCTCGACCACCTCACCCGCACCTGCGGCGAGCAGGTGCTCGGCGGGCCGGCTCCACCGGACCGGATGTCGGGGGTCGCGACCCGCGACCGTGGCAGCGACAGGCACCCCGTCGACGAGCACGACACCGCCCCGGCACAGCCGACCGGCCCCCGGCAGGGCCGGGACCACGAGGACCGCACGATCGAGCGCCCGGCCGATCGACACCAGTTCGCGGGCCCAGTTGCCGCGCAACGTCGAGTCGATCTTGTGGGCCACCACCTCGGGCCGCAGTCGCTCGACGACCTCGACCAGGCCAGCAGCCGCTCGAGATGCCTCGAGGTGTCGCGACCCGAGGTCGACCACCAGCACGGCACCCTCGACGGTGGTTCCGGATGTCGCCCGCGCGGCCCGGAAGCCGACCAGCGCAGGAACCGATCGGCCCAGCCGATCGGCGAGCTCACCCGCGGCCTCGAGCGCCCCCGTGCAGTCGTCGGCGGTCACGAGCACCCGAGCCATCGTGGCCGCGACCCTACCGTGGTCGGGCACACTGGGCGGGTGAGCGCCGCCACCAGCCGATACGACGCCGTGGTGGTCGGCGCCGGCCCCAACGGGCTGGTCGCCGCCTGTGCACTCGCCGCAGCGGGCCGCTCGGTCGTGGTGGTCGAAGCCGCCCCGAGCGTGGGCGGCGGGTGCCGCTCGGCCGAGCTCACCGTGCCGGGCGCCGTCCACGACGTCTGCGCTGCGGTGTTCGCCCTCGCAGCAGCCTCACCAGCGCTCGCCGACATCGGCCTCGAACGGCTCGGCGTCGAGTGGGTCCAGCCGGAGGCTCCACTCGCCCACCCCCTCGACGGCGGTAGCGCCGCAGTGCTGCATCGCGACCTCGATGAGACCGTCGCCGGCCACGGCGCCGACGGTCGCGCCTGGAGCCGGTTCGTAGAGACC
>DAINND010000212.1:0-5730 GCA_036736065.1 Ilumatobacteraceae bacterium | reverse complement strand
CGGCGCCGGCGTCGGTCACCTCACCACTCAGCGCATCGTGTTCCAGGTCCAGGTTCCGAGCTGGGTCCCGTTTGACGAGGACCTCGTCGTGGTCGTCTCCGGCATCATCGAGATCGTGCTCGGCGTCGCCCTCATCGCCCTGGTCAGGCACCGGGTGCTCGTCGGCACCGTCGTCGCCGCGTTCTTCATCATCATCTTCCCCGGCAACATCGCCCAGTGGCGCGAAGGGGTGGACGCGTTCGGGCTCGACACCGACACCGAGCGCTTCGTCCGGCTCTTCTTCCAGCCAGTGCTCGTGCTGTGGGCGCTGGCCGCCACCGGCGCCTGGGCGGCCTACCGGGCCGGCACCTGGCCGACCACACCGACGCGCACCGAGCGTTGAGCGGGCGGGCGACGGCGCCCAGCGTCATCCACCGGGGCAGTACCGGCGCAATGACTCGGGGACCTCGATGTCGCCGGGCACCATCGGGTCGCCCTCGCACACCGCGAACCAGTCCTGGAGGATCCAGAGCCCACCCTCGGCCTTCAGGATCACCGGCCGGCTGATGCCGTCGTTGGCGGTGTAGTACGCCGCCGCCCAACCCTGATCGCACTCGAGGTCGAGGATCTCCGCCACGTCGTCGCCGATGCCCTCGGCGACCGACTCCTCGTCGCAGGTGGCGTCGGGCGTGGGCGCCGCAGTGGTGGGAGCAGGCGCCGCAGTGGTGGGGGCAGGTGCGGCAGTGGTGGGTGCGGGGGCAGCGGTCGTGGGTGCGGGTGCCGCCGTGGTGGGGGCAGGGGCCGCAGTGGTTGCCGGCGACTCGGTGGTGCTCACGTCGGTCGACGTTCCGTCGTCGGCCGAGCTGCCGCATGCGATCAACGAGGCTGCGACGATGGTGACGGCGCCGATGCGGCACACGGCTCGAATGTTCACGGGGTCCAGCCTTCTGCTCATGACGAGGTCGGCAACGTACCAGGCCCGTGTCGCATCGGCGCGAGCACGTGCGATGAACGACGAAGGCCGCCCTGCCGGGCGGCCGTCGATCTTGGTGGCGGGGACAGGATTTGAACCTGTGACCTTCGGGTTATGAGACGGAGACCGAGCCTGTCGGGCCGTGACGGCTCGTGCCAGAAAGTGCCATCTACCAGGTCTTTCGTGATCAGCGCGTGACGGTCCGTGCCTGTGGATAACTGCCGGTTTCGGGTGGTCCGTTAGAAGATCCGTTAGAAGTGTTCCAGATATTATCTTGTTCCGGTTGTTCCGGAACACGTAGACTTGCGGATCATCACGACACCCACGCAAGGACTCACCATGGCGATCCCGCAACCAACTGAAGCACGTCTGCTTCGCCAGGTCGTGCGCGATTTCGAATCCCTGCTTCCAAACGGGTGGACGCTGACGACACAGGTCGAGCCGGCGGGGCGACGTCGCTGCGATCTCGTTGCAATCGTCAGGGGCCCCGACGGCGCCGAGGCGTCGCTCCTCATCGAGGCCAGGCGCACCCTCATGCCCCGAGATGCCAGTGATGCCGTGAGTCAGTTGCGTTCCTATGCCGAGCAGACCGGGCGCACCAATGCCAGCCTCGTCGTGGTCGCCCCCTTCCTCAGCGAGACAGCCCGGGAAAAGATCGCCCAGCTCGACGCGAGCTACATCGACAGCACCGGAAACGTCCTGGTTCGCGCACAGCGCCCTGCGTTGTTCATCAAGCAGGACGGCGCCAGGAAAGACCCCTGGCCCTCCGACGAAGCGCTTCGAACCCTGAAGGGCCGCGGCACCGGGCGTGCCGCGAGGGCACTGCTCGACTTCCAGCCGCCCTACGGCGTTCGCGAACTCGCCGCACGCGCCAAGGTGCCGCTCGGCTCGCTGTCCCGAACGGTCGATCTGCTCGACCGAGACGGCCTGCTCACCAAGGACGGACGAGGCCCGATCACCGACCTCGACTGGGAAGGCGTGATCCGTCGGTGGGCCAAGGACTACGACATCACCACGTCCAACCAGGTGAGCACCTTCCTGGAGCCACGTGGTCTCGCGTCCCTGCAGACCAAGCTCGGCAAGTTGAAGCGCGGGTATGCGGTAACGGGGGCGTTCGCCGCGCAACGCTTCTCCCCGATCGCCCC
The DNA here is from genome assembly GCA_036736065.1 of Ilumatobacteraceae bacterium. Classification (GTDB taxonomy): domain Bacteria; phylum Actinomycetota; class Acidimicrobiia; order Acidimicrobiales; family Ilumatobacteraceae; genus VFMC01. The sequence goes on along the minus strand of DAINND010000212.1, from coordinate 3,633 downwards.
GGCTCGTCTTGCGGCGATCTACATCGACGACGTCGTCGGCTGGTCGGAGCGACTCGACCTGCGTCCCGCCGACAGCGGTGCAAACGTCTGGCTTCTCGAACCGTACGACGATGTCGTATTCGATCGAACAACGAGCCGAGACGGCATCGTCTGCGTCAGCCCCACCCAACTGGCTGTCGACCTGCTCACCGGCCCCGGCAGAGACCCATCGGAGGGCGAGGAACTCCTCACATGGATGAAAGGGAACGAGCGTGCCTGGCGAATTCAATGAGCTCTACGTCAGCGCGCGGGCGGCACTGCTCGACACGACCGAGGCATTGGCGCCCCACCTCGACTCCCTCGTTCTCGTCGGTGCCCAGGCGATCTACCTCCACACAGGTGCCGCCGACATCGCCGTCGCCGAGTTCACCACCGACGCCGACTTCAGTATCGAGCCCGCGTTGCTGAGCGACGAGCCGCTCCTGGCCGGACTGCTTCAAGCTCGAGGATTCACACAGCGCGAGCATCCCGGCGGATGGCGCACCCCAGCCAACGTGTACGTCGACATCATGGTTCCCGAGGCACTCGCCGGCCCTGGCAGGCGGGGCGCCGACCTCGGCCCACACGGGCGCCAGGTTGCGCGACGCGCCCTCGGGCTGGAAGGCGCACGAGTCGACTGCGAACTGCACACCATCAGATCGCTCGACCCCGCCGACGACCGCAGTGTCACGATGAACGTTGCTGGCCCCGGCGCGTTGATCGTGGCGAAGGCCCACAAGATCTGGGAGCGGACCACCGGCGACGACCGGGTGCGCGACAAGGACGCCCTCGACGTCTACCGGCTGCTCCAGGCCATCCCGACCGACGACCTCGCAGCACGACTCACCCACCTCCGTAACTCACCAACAGCGGGCGATGCCACCTCTGCGGCGATCGAACCCCTCGACGCTCTCTTCGGCCCCCCACAGGGCACCGGCATCGAACTGGCCATCAGAGCGACACGACAAATCATCGACCCGGACGAGCTGACCCTCACCCTCACCACCCTGACCGGCGACCTCATGAGGGCGCGCTGAACCGGGACTCGAAGAAGTACTCCGGGTCGGGTCGACGTGTACGTTGAATCGTCTCTATGGCGTCGCTGGCCGACATCGTTCTTCCGCGCATCCGGACCCGGGCCGATCTGCACAGGTGGAGCGCGGCCAATGCGCACGGCAGCGAGATGCACAACGCGATTGACGCGCTCGAGTCAGTACGGGCGACCACCGACCCCGCCGAGTTCCACGCAGTCGTACACGCGGCACTGACCAGCGCTGTCAAGGTGATCGCACGCGCGGACGACTCGAGCGGCAGCATCGGCGACGCGTGCCGCCGCCTACTGGCATTACACCCCGAGTCCGCAGCGGATGCGGCGGTCGCGCCGAGCAGGTTGGTGGACTGGATGATCACGTTCCAGTTCGACGGCGAAGTCGATTACTTCGAGCTCGATCCCGTCGCCTACGCTCCGGCGCTCGGTGAGGCCGGCATGGTGGCCTACCGGGCACGCCTCGACGCAATCCGCGCCACCCTTACACCAGATTCGGTGGAGGCAAACAGCTGGTCGGTACCCGATCGCCACGAGCGATGGGTGCTGGCGTGGAACGACCGACGCCTCGCCGTCCTCGACCGCGACATCGACGCGATCATCCGCACCCACGCCCGCGACCGCCGGGTCGCTGCATGGCTGCAGGACACTGCCAAGGCATTCGCGGAGATCGGCGAGATCGACCTTGCAATCAACTGGGCTCGACAGGCCGCCGAGCACCACCCCGACCATCAGGCGCTGCAAGCCGCCGATTACTGGTGCGAGCTGTTGACACGTCACCACCCGAACGAATTGGCCGCAGCTCGACGGCTCGTGTTCACCCGATGGCCGTCTTCCTCTACTGCCGCCCACCTGTACCGAGCTGTCGGCAGTTCGTGGCCCGACTACCGCGACGAGGTGCTCGACAACTTGGCTGCCAGGCCAGACCAGGCTGTGCTGTTCGCGCTCGGAACGCTCAAAGACCCACATCTCGCGTGGCACCAAGCCGCGAACCTCCATGTCGACGACGACCGTGTCTGGGCCGAGGTCGCCAAGGCGTACGAAGTCATCGATCCGCTCGCCGTGCTGCCCATCCACCGACGACTCGTCGACCACGAACTGGTGAACGCCGGCGCCCAGCACTACCGGCTCGCAGCCCGGCGCCTGGCCAAGATGCGTACCCTCGCCGCCGGCACCGACCAGGCCAGTGTCGTTGATGCGTTCATCGCCGAGCTTCGTGACAGGCACCGGCGACGCCCCCGGTTGCAGCAGGAGTTCGATCGGGCTCGACTGCCCTGAATTCTTGCTCGAGGCGGATGACATCGGAATTCACCGTTGCGGTGACAAGACGGGAGACGGTGCCGACCACCAGGCGTTCAGGCTGCGTCGTCGCGTCCGAGGTGGATCGGCACCCGACGATCCTCGTCGTCGAAGACGGCAACGAGTTCGAGGCGCGCGCCGAGCGCTTCGAGGTACTGACGCAGCGTGGAGACGCGTACGTCGTCGGAGTACTCGAGCTTGGAAATCGCTCCCTGGGTGACCTCGAGGCGGCCGGCAAGCTCGACCTGGCTCACGGCTTCTGCATGGCGCAGTTCGTACAGCCGGATCTGCTCGAGCGTCTCGGCGCGCAGACGGGCGAGCCGTTTAGACGCACCAGGCTTGGCGACCACGGAGTCGCGGAGTTCGGAGAACTTGGTTCGTGCCATCAGATCAATCCTTCCTCACCGAGATCGGGCCCTCGTTCCGCGAGCAGGTCGACTCGATCGGTCACAGCCTCCCGCTGCGCGTCGGACAGCATCGACCACCTATCGGGTCCCTCTCAGGGCGCCTCACGCTCCAGCCAGGTTGCGAGCGCCGACTTACCGGAGCCGTTTGCACCCACAACTACGGCGATCTCTCCCGGCATCGCCACGAGTTTCAAGGCCGGCTCACCATCCGGAGCCGGAAGCGACCAAACGTGAATTGGCGTCGGGTGGGAACCGCTAGCGATGGACTCTGATGGCTCGGTCAAGGGCTGTCCTACGTGACTGCAATTTGTGGATCTACTCGAGTTCCGCCGTGAGGCGCAACCGACTGGGCTATCGCGGGTGTTTCAGTCGAGTCAACGAGAACGGATCGTAGGCGACACGTGTTCTGCGGGCGACGGCCGCCCACGAAGCGGTCAGGCGACCTCCGTTAGAAGATCCGTTAGAAGTCGCCCTCTGACAACGACGAAGGCCCTGGCGGATTTTGCGATCTGCCAGGGCCTTCTTTCGTGGCGGGGACAGGATTTGAACCTGTGACCTTCGGGTTATGAGCCGGCAGCGTCACGTGCGGGCTGGTCGGCGCCCGGATGCGTTGGTGCAGGTAGATCGCCGGTTCGCTGCTATTCGCCGGCCGTCTCGTCTGCGCTCGTGGGCACCCGTTGGTGCCGGTGGTGTTCGCGTCGTGTTCGCGCGGGAACCGCCTCAGGCAGGAGCGGGCGACCCTACTCGCACCTGACTCACGAAGGTGGGCAGGACGACCTCGAGCCGGTCAAGAAGTGCGTGAACGGTCATCGTCCCAGGAGAGCGGATACCGTCGGGTCGGCGCTGTCGCCGGCGGCCACCTTC
>DAINND010000211.1:0-5799 GCA_036736065.1 Ilumatobacteraceae bacterium | reverse complement strand
TTCGATCACCCGCAGGTCGTCGAACCCGGCCTCGCGCAGACGGGCCCGGCGAGCAGGCCGCCGAACCCGCCGCCGATGATCGCCACCTGCACCTCGTCGAACAGCGGCTCGCGTTCGATGGGCGCGACGTAGGGGTCCTCGAGGTAGTGGCTGAACTGGCCGGCGATCTCGACGTACTGCTCGTTGCCGTCGGCACGCAGGCGCTTGTCGCGCTCGTATCGGTACTTCTCGCGCAGTGCGTCCGGGTCGAACACCGGCGCCTCGGCGGGCGCTGACCCGTGCTGTTCGGTTGTCGACATGGTCGGCTCCTCGGTCCGTGGCCGCTGCCCCCAGCGGCGGCCCCGCCTCGGGCAGGTTCTACTACGCCGACCGTGGCCACGACGATGCGGGATGTGCGAGTCTGACCGCCTGTGACCGGCACCTCCCCGTCGTCGCCTCCCTCGTCCGCACCTGCGCGTGCGGACGTGCTCCACGCGCTCGTCGACGCGCTCGGTGCCGATGCGGTGCTGGCCGACGCCGACCGGTGCGCCCCGTACGAGACCGACTGGACCGGCGCCTTCACCGGCCGTGCGCTCGCCGTGGTGCGCCCGGCGACGCGCGAGCAGGTCGGCGCAGTCGTCGACATCTGCCGGACGACGCGCGTGGGCCTGGTCCCCCAGGGTGGCAACACCGGCCTGGTCGGCGCGGCCGTGCCCCGCGACGGCGAGGTGGTGGTCGACCTGCGCCGCTTCGACACGATCGACGACGTCGACGTGACCGCCCGCCAGGTGACGGTCGGCGCCGGGGTGCGCCTGGCCGAGCTGCAGCGTGCGGTCGAGGTCCACGGGTTGCGCTACGCCGTCGACTTCGCGGCGCGCGACAGCGCGACCGTCGGCGGCTCGATCGCCACCAATGCGGGAGGGATCAACTTCCTGCGCTTCGGCGGCACCCGCGAGCAGGTGGTCGGGGTCGAGGCGGTGCTCGGGTCGGGCCTGGTGATGCGTCGCCTCGCCGGGATCGAGAAGGACAACACCGGCTACGACCTCGCCGGGCTGCTGTGCGGCAGCGAGGGCACGCTCGGCATCGTCACCCGCGCCCGGCTTCGGCTGGTGCCGCTGCCCACCCACCGGGTGACAGCCCTGGTGGGGGTCGACAGCGTCGCCGCGGCCACGGCGACGCTCACGGCCGTGCGTGCCGCAGTGGCCGAGCTGGAAGCAGCCGAGCTGATGCTCGCCGACGGCATCGACCTGGTCGGCCGTGCCTTCGGCTGGCCGCCGCCGCTCGAGCGGGCCTGGCCGGCCTACCTGCTGCTCGAGGCAGCCGCCGACCACGATCCCACCGACGCCCTGGCCGGCGCGCTCGGCCGCTGCGCGGGCGTGGGCGAGGTCGCCGTCGCCGGTGCCGATGACGGAGCAGCCCGACGGACGCTGCTGTGGCGCCACCGCGAGCACCACACGCTCGCGCTGCGCGGCCTCGGCCCGGTGGTGAAGCTCGACGTCACCGTGCCGCTCGGCGTGCTGGCCGCGTTCGTCGACGGCCTCGACGCCACGGTCCACGACGTCGACCCGGATGTGGCGCTGTGCGTCTTCGGCCACCTCGGCGACGGCAACCTGCACGTCAACCTCACCGGCCACCGGGCCGACGACCCGCACGCCGCGCACGACCTCGAACGCGCCGTGCTCACCTCGGTCGTGGCCCACGGCGGCTGCATCAGCGCCGAGCACGGCATCGGGCGGCTGAAGGCCGCGTGGCTCGACCTCGACCGCAGCCGCGACGAGATCGCAGCGATGCGCGCCGTGAAGGCTGCGCTCGATCCCGACGGGGTGATGAGCCCCGGCGTGCTGTTCCCACTCACCATCGAGGAGCATCGATGACCTCCACCATCCCAGGCGGCCACCACGACGACGAGCTCGCCGACGTGCGCTCGGCAGTGGCCCAGGTGTGCAGCGGGTTCGGCGACGACTACTGGGCGGCCTGTGAGCACGACCACCGCTTCCCGTGGGACTTCTACCGGGCGATGGCCGAGGGCGGCTGGATCGGCGTCGCCATCCCCGAGCAGTACGGCGGTGGCGGCCAGGGCATCCGCGTCGCCGCCGCGGTGCTCGAAGAGGTCGCCGCCTCCGGCGCGTGCATGAACGGGGCATCGGCGCTGCACCTGTCGATCTTCGGCATGCACCCGGTGGTGATGCACGGCAGCGAGGAGATGAAGCAGCGCTTCCTGCCCGCCGTGGCCGACGGCTCGCTGCACGTCGCGTTCGGCGTCACCGAGCCCGACGCGGGCACCGACACGACGCGCATCACCACGCGGGCGGTGCGCGACGGCGACCACTACGTCGTCACCGGCCGCAAGGTCTGGACCACCAAGGCGCTCGAGTGCGACCGGATCCTGCTGCTCACCCGCACCACACCGCTCGCCGAATGCGCCCGGCCGACCGACGGCATGACGCTGTTCCTCGTCGACCGCCACGCGCCGGGGGTGACGGCCGCGGCGATCCCGAAGATGGGCCGCAACGCCGTGGCGAGCTGTGAGACCACCTACGACGAGGTGCTCGTGCCCGTCGACGACCGGGTGGGTGACGAGGGTCGTGGCTTCCAGTACCTGCTCGGCGGGCTGAACGCCGAGCGCATCCTGATCGCCGCCGAGGCGATCGGCATCGGCCGTGCCGCCCTGCGCCGGGCCGTGCAGTACGCCAACGAGCGCGTGGTGTTCGGCCGCCCCATCGGCAAGAACCAGGGCATCGCCTTCCCACTGGCCGAGGCCCACGCCCGCCTGCGCGCCGCCGACCTGATGGTGCGCGAGGCGGCGCGGCGCATCGACGCCGGGCTCCCCTGCGGCGAGGAGGCCAACCTGGCCAAATACCTCGCAGCCGAATCCGGGTTCTTCGCCGCCGACCGCGCCGTGCAGAGCCACGGCGGCTTCGGCTACGCGACCGAGTACCACGTCGAGCGCTACTTCCGCGCGTCGCGCCTGCCGCGCATCGCGCCGATCAGCCAGGAGCTGGTGCTCGCCTACGTGGCCGAGCACGTGCTCGGCCTGCCCCGCTCGCACTGAGCAGAGGGCCGGGCGCGGTTCGGGCGCGACGCCCTAGCTCGCCGACGGCTCGGCGAAGGTGAGCACGATCCCGCAATCGGGAGCCTTGCCCCGTCGGAACAGGTCGCGGACGGAAGCTCCGAGCTCGATCATGCGGAACTGCCAGCCGTACTTGCGCCTCATCGCCGCCTTCACGGCGGCGAGCTCGGCACCGGTCACGACGGTGGCCGTGGCTGCCACGGTGACCGCACCCTCGGCGACCCGACCGCGTATGTCACTCGGACGCACGGTGACGTCCGCGAAGTTGCGGATCCGCTTCACCTTCCCGGCACTGGCCTCGGAGGTGAAGCAGGCCGTGCCGTCGCCGAGCGGCGCGATCCACACCGGAGTGTCGACGGTCTCGCCGCTGCGCTTGCGCGTGCGCAGCGACACATAGCGGCTGTTGACGACATCGGTGGCAGTCATGGCCCCACCCTACGCCGCCTGCCGCCCGGCGCGAACGGGTCCTACGACAGGCGACCGTGCGGGCCGAGCAGGTCGCGCGCCACGTCGTCCCACAGCGGGGTGCCGATCGGGCTCACCGAGGCCGGGTCGTTCATCAGCACCTCGACCTCCACCGCCGGAGCGAGGTCGCCGAGCGCAGCGTCGAGGTGGGCCTGCACGTCGTCGGCGGTCTCACCCGGCAGTGTGCGCACGTCGACCTCGATCTCGACGGTGTCCGGGATGACGTTGGTCTTCATCGGCGTGGTCGGCGAACCGTGCAGGACGTTGCACGAGAAGGTGGTGTGCGTGCAGGCGTGGAGGTGCGCCGCCAGGCCACGCCCTTCTCGCCGACGTTGATGCCGATGTAGGGAGCGTCGGGCGCCCCGGAGTGCAGGCCACCGTTCTCGGTGAGCACGTAGTCGGCGCGGATGGCGTCCGGCTCGTGGTCGGCCATCCACTGTGCGCCGTACCGGCTGCCGGACTCCTCGTCGGCGACGGCGAAGTAGATCAGGTCGCCGCGTGGGCGGAACCCGCTGTCGGCCAGGCGGCGGAAGGCGACGGCCATCGAAGCGGTCAGGTTGAGCATGTCGACCGCGCCGCGACCCCACACCTCACCGTCGACGAGCTCGCCGCCGAAGGGGTCGCGGCTCCAGCCCGCCTCGTTCACCGGCACGACGTCGGTGTGGCCCATCAGGCACAGCGACGGCGCCTCCGGATCGGAGCCGGCGATGCGCGCCACCAGCGAGCCGCGCCCCGGTGCTGCCTCGTACCGCTCCACATCGAGGCCCGTCGAGCCGAGGACATCGGCGAGCAGGTCGGCGTTGCGCGTCTCGTGCCCGGACTCCGCCGTGCCGTCGTTGACGCACCGGTTGCGGATCATCGCCTGCAGGAGTTCGACGGTCTGACCGGTGAGCTGGTCCACAGGGCAGGAGGCTACGCGGCGGGAGCGCGCCGTCGCGACGCAACGACTACCGTCGGCGCCATGTCCGAGCCTGCCACGCCCGTCGACCCGCGGCTCGGGCTGTCAGCCGCCGAGGTGGCCGACAGGGTCGCCCGCGGCCTGGTGAACGCAGTGCCCGCGGCGCCCACCCGCACGGTCGGCCAGATCGTGCGCGGCAACGTGCTCACACCCGTCAACCTGGTGATCGCCGTGCTCGCCGCCCTGGTGCTCGTCGCCGGATCGCCGAAGGACGCCCTCTTCGCCGGGGTGATCGTGGCCAACAGCGTCATCGGCATCGTGCAAGAGCTGCGCGCGAAGCGGGTGCTCGACAAGCTCAGCCTGCTCAACGCCCCGCATGCCGACGTGGTGCGCGACGGCGTGGTGCACACCGTGCAGGTGCACGAGCTGGTGCTCGACGACGTCGTCGAGCTCCGCGCCGGCGCACAGGTGGTGGCCGACGCCGTGGTGGTGGCCCACGACCGACTGGAGATCGACGAGTCGCTGCTCACCGGAGAGGCCGACCCGATCGTGAAGGTCGACGGCGACGAGGTGCTCTCCGGCAGTGCCGTGGTGGCGGGAACCGGGCGCGTGCAGGTGACCAAGGTCGGTGCCGACAACTACGCCGCACGGCTGGCCGAGGAGGCCCGGCGCTTCACCCTGGTCGACTCCCCGTTGCGCAACGACATCAACCGCATCGTGTCGGTGGTGGGCATCGCGATGATCCCCATCGGGCTGCTCCTGGCCAGCAGCCAGTTCCTGCGCCGCGACGAGGGCTGGCGCGACGCGATCATCAGCACCGTCGCCGGCCTGGTGGGCATGGTGCCCGAAGGGCTCGTGCTGCTCACCAGCGTCGCCTTCGCAGTCGGGGTCGTGCGCCTCGCCCAGCGGCGCTGCCTGGTGCAGGAGCTCCCGGCGATCGAGGTGCTCGCCCGGGTGGACGTGCTCTGCGCCGACAAGACCGGCACCATCACGGAGGGCAGCATCGCCCTTGCCGAGGTGCTGCCGCTCGACGCCTCCCCCACCCACACGGACCTGGTCGAGCAGGCCCTCACTGCGATCGCCCGCCACGACCCCGACCCGAACGCCACCCTGGCCGCCGTCGCCGATCACTTCACGGACGGCACCGACTGGCAGCCCACCGGGCGGGTCCCGTTCTCGTCGGCGCGCAAGTGGAGCGCGGCATCGTTCGCCGGCCACGGCACCTGGGTGCTCGGCGCCCCGGAGAACGTGTTGCGCGACGCCTACGCCGGTGAGCTGCGCCGCCTGGTCGCGGCCCAGGCGGCCGACGGCCGACGGGTGCTGGTGCTGGCCCACGCCGACCTCGCGCTCGCCGGCGGCGGGGTTGGCAGCGGCGACGAGCCGCCCG
>DAINND010000210.1:0-5803 GCA_036736065.1 Ilumatobacteraceae bacterium | reverse complement strand
CCATCGCGTTGATCGCGGCGGCGACCCGGGCCCGGCGGCGGGCCGGCTTCGGGGCGCGCCGCAGACCGATCGGGATCTCCGAGCCCGGGTCGATCGAATGCGCAGCGCTCACGGCCTCGGAGGCTAGCCACCTGCGACGATGCCGGGAGGCGGCGGGATGGAGCGAAACGTCGGTCACGCGCCGGCGCCGGGTCTCCCGATCGGGCATCGGGGGCCCGTGGTAGGTTCGCCGACCGTGCGTCGCAACGGTCGGCGCACGGGGGTGGACAGCATGGACGTCGGTTTCATCGGGCTCGGCAACTTGGGCAACTACCTGGCCGCGAGCCTTGTTCGGGCCGGTCACCCGGTGACCGTGACGGACCTCGATCGCGCGGCGGCCGATGGCCTGCTGGCCGCAGGAGCGCGCTGGGCCGACTCGGCTCGCGAGGTGGCGGCGGCGAGCGACGTGGTGCTCACCTGCCTGCCCTCACCGTCCGTGATCGACCGCGTCGCGACGGGACCGGACGGCATCTTCGCCGGCCTGCGCGCCGGGGGCACCTGGATCGACATGAGCACCAACGATCGCAGCGAGACCCTGCGCCTGGCCGAGGTGGCCGCGGCACATGGGCTCGCCATGCTCGAGTGCCCGGTGACCGGCGGCGTGCACAAGGCCGCCGAGGGCGACATCACCGTGCTGGTCGGTGGTGACGAGGAGGTCTTCGAACGCCACCGCCACCTGCTCGAAGCCGTCGGCAACCCGATCCTCTACATGGGCCCGCTCGGCAGCGCAGCGCTCATCAAGGTGATCACCAACATGCTCGCCTTCATCAACCTGGTGAGCGTCGGCGAGGCGCTCATGCTCGCGAAGCGCGGTGGCCTCGACCTGGCCAAGGCCTTCCATGCCATCAAGGAGAGCTCGGGCAACAGCTTCGTCCACGAGACCGAGGGCCAGCTCATCCTCAACGGCTCGTACGACATCCAGTTCACGATGGCGCTCGCACTCAAGGACCTGGGCTTCGCCCTCGGCTTCGGCCGTGAGCTCGGCGTGCCACTCGAGCTGGCCGGCCTGACCGAGCAGACCTTCATCCGCGCCGCGTCGCAGTACGGCCTCGACGCATGGTCGACCCAGGTGGTGAAGCTGCTCGAGGACGCGCTCGGCACCGACCTGCGCGCCCCCGGTTTCCCCGCCCGCCTGCAATGAGCGATGCAGCCGCAGCGAACCAGGCGGCCGTGGAGGCCGAGGCCCGACTCGACCTCGCTGCCGCGTTCCGCTGGGCCGCCCGACTGAACCTGCACGAAGGCGTGGCCAACCACTTCAGCGCCGCCGTCTCACCCGACGGCAGCCGCTTCCTGGTGAACCCGCGAGGCGCCCACTTCTCGCGCATCACCGCCAGCAGCCTGGTGCTGCTCGACGCCCACGAGGCCGGTGCCCACGGCCCCGGGCCCGATGTCGACCCCACCGCCTGGTACCTGCACGCCCACCTGCACCAGCACGTGCCTCACGCCCGCATGGTGCTGCACACCCATATGCCGTACACCACGGCACTGGCCTGCCTGGCCGACTACGAGTTCCAGATGCTCGATCAGAACGCGTGCCGCTTCTTCGGTCGCATCGCCTACGACCGCCACTACAGCGGCATGGCGCTCGACGACGCCGAGGGCAAGCGGGTGGCTGCGCTGTTCGACGGCGGCAAGAGCGTGCTGTTCCTGGCCAACCACGGCGTGATGGTGGTGGCCGACAGCGTGGCCGAGGCCTTCGACGAGTTGTACTACCTCGAACAGGCCGCCCGGCTGCAGGTGATCGCCCTGTCGACCCGACAGCCGCTCCGCATCGTGCCCGACAACGTGGCTGCCCTGACGTGTCGCCAGTGGCGCGAGTACCCCGACGGCTGGAACCTGCACTGGCAGGCGCTGCGCAACATCCTCGACGTCGACGAACCCGACTATCAGGGCTGACAGGTCGCAACTGACACGGCGTCGCGGCCATGCCGTTCAGGCACGGACCGCCGAGGCCACCATGGCCACTGCGGCATCGAGCGCGGCGTCGATGTCGGTGGCACGGTCGCCGGCGGCGTACTCCACCCACAGGCCGTCGAGCACCGCCGACAGCACGGCCACCGCCTCGGGCTGCGACGTCGCACCTCCGATCTCGTCCACCAGCGTGGCCAGCTGGAGGCGGTAGCTGCGGTAGAGCGTCGTGTGCACCTCGCGGAGTTCGGGCACCGTGGTCGACAGGCTCCACAGCGCGATGCGCGCCCCCAACCGGTCGGTGGTGAGAAATGGTTCGGTGAACCCCACGCCGACGAAGGCTCGCAGCCGTGCCACCGGTAACGGCCCGGCCTCGCGCAGGGCGTGCTCGCCGGCATCGGCCAGTTCGGCCGAGAGGTAGCGGTAGGTGGCTGCGAGGAGCTGCTCTTTGGCCCCGAAGTGATGGCGCAACAGACCGAGCGCCACACCGGCATCGTCGGCGATCGTGCGCAAACTGGCGCCCAGTGGGCCATGTGCAGCCAGGCAGCGGATCGCCGCTTCGATCAACTCGCGCTTGCGGACCTCGGGGTCTTCACGCCGACGGGCCATCTCCACCTCCCTTGATCGCGCAGTGTCCCGACGCTCCTCTCGTCCTGCTACTATACGATCGTACAGTAAGGAGCTGGGGTGGAATTCGGGGTCTTCATCGGAGCACACAATCTCGGTCACGCTCGCACCGAGTCGCAACTGTTCGCCGACATCACCGAGCAGGCCGTGCTCGCCGATCGCCTCGGCTTCGACGTGGTGTGGCTGCCCGAGCACCACTTCAACGACTACAACCTGTGCCCCGACCCGCTGCAGTTGGCGGTGCGCATCTTCGAACGCACCGAACGCATCCGGGTGGGCACAGCCGTGGTGATCCTGCGCGACCACCATCCGCTCGAGTTGGCCGGGCGCGTGGCCCAGCTCGACGTGCTCTACCCGGGCCGCTTCGAGTTGGCCGTGGGTCGCGGTTCGTCGGGCTTCGAGTCGCAGCGCTTCGAGCGCGTGATGGACGTCGACACCAGCCGTGCCCACTTCCTCGAGCACCTCGAGGTGATGGTGAACGGGTGGCGCAACGACACCGACTGGCACCACGACGGGCGGTTCTGGCGTTTCGACCACGTGACGGTGCTGCCCCGCCCGGTCACCCGGCCCCACCCGTCGCTGTGGCTCAGCGCCGTCACACCGCTCAGCATCCACGGCCAGGTGCACAACTGCGTGGCCCTCGGGGTGCAGCCGAAGATCCTCACCAGTCCGTTCCGCAACCCGTTCGGATACCTGGCCGAGGGCTACGGGCAGTTCCTGACGGCACTCGACGAGGTGGGTGTGGAGCGTAGCGCAGCGCGCTTCGCCGTGAACCGCACCGTGTTCGTCGGCGAGACCGACGACGAGATCGATGCAGCGATGGCCGACGTACTGCGCATCCATCGCGGCCTCTACATGCAACTCGAGGACCACGAGCTGTACGTGAACGGCAAGATCCAGGTACGCCCGGTGGAACACGAGATGGGTGCCGACGAGGTGGTGGCCAATGTGCCGTTCGGTACGCCATCGTGGGCCCGAGCGCAGGTTGCGCCCTATGTGGAGCTCGGCGTCGACCATTTCAGCTGCTACTTCGACTACCTCAGCAGTCACGAACGGATCGTGCGGTCGATGACGCTGTTCGCCCGCGAGGTGATCGACTCGTTCCGAGCTGCGCCCGAGGAGGCCACGGTATGAACCCGGTGTTTCTCGACTACGACCAGGAGCGCCTCGACGCGCTGCTCGATGCCCGACGGATGACACCCGACTGGCAGACCTACGCCGATCGCTTCGAGGCGAGAAGCGCCCAGGTCCGCGCCCAGTTCGGCGCCCACCTCGATGTGCGGTACGGCCCGCACGAACGCGAACGGCTCGACGTGTTCCTCCCCACCGACGCCAGCGGGCCGCTGCCAGTGAACGTGTTCTTCCACGGCGGCTACTGGCGCTCGGCCGACAAGGAGCGCTACTCGTTCATCGCCGACACCTTTCTGTCCGCCGGGGCCGCCTACGTGGCCGTGGAGTACGCACTCATCCCGTCGGTCGACATGGACGAACTGGTGCGCCAGTGCCGGGCCGCCGTTGCCTACCTCCACGCCAACGCCGTCGATCTCGGCATCGATGCCGACCGCATCTTCGCCAGCGGGCACTCGGCCGGCGGCCAGATCGTCGGCATGCTCGCCGCAGCGGGCTGGCACGACAGTTTCGGCGTGCCGCTCGACGTGGTGAAAGGTGTGTGCGGGATCAGCGGGCTCTACGACCTCGAGGCGATCCGACGGTCGTACCTGAACGCCACCTTGGCCCTCACCCCCGAGTCGTCGCAGCGCAACAGCCCTGCCAGGCTGCGCCCCGCCGTCACCATCCCCTTCATCGCCGCCGTCGGCGGTGACGAGGGCGCGGAGTTCGCCCGACAGAACGCGCTGATCGAGCAGCGGTGGGGGGCCGAGTTGCCGGTCACCACGATCACGCTGCCCGACGCCAACCACTACCAGGCCGTCGAGGCCCTCGGCACCCCCGCCAGTGGCCTCGCCCGCGCCACACTCGCCCAGATGATGCGCTAGCGGCAGCGACGCGCCGGGCGGCGCCGCTGCGTCACCGCTCGTCGGTCGGGCGCTGCAACTTCGACAACAGACGCTGCAACGCCAAGATGTCGCTGTCGGTCACCACCCGGGCGAAGTGCTGCTGCACACCACGGCGGAACACCACAGTGGCGTCGCGCCACAGCAGACGACCCTCGCGAGTGAGCGTCACCGTCACGGCGCGGCGGTCGCCCGGCACGGGTGTGGCGGCGCGTGTCACGTATCCCTCGGTCTCCATCCGGTCGAGCCGACGCGACAGGCTCGCCGCCACCTCATCGAGCTCGGCGCACAGCCTGCTCACCCGCATCGAGCCGCCCGCGCGGTGCAGCGCCGACATCACCTCGAACCAGGCGAGTGGCAGGTCGAACTCGTCGACCAGTGCTGCGTCGATCCCTCGACCGATGCCCACCACGGTGCGCTCGAGCGATCGCCACAGGGCGATGCGCTCGGCGTCGAGGCGAGGCATCGGTGGGCCGGTGTCAGGCCGTGGCCTTGAGGGCGGCGCCGAACGCCGCGAGGGCCAGGTCGATCTCGTGCTCGTTCACCACGAGCGGTGGCATCCAGCGCAGGCACGTGGCGTAGGTGCCGGCGTTCATCAGGATCAGCCGCCCCTCGTTCAGGCAGTGCTGCTGCACGGCTGCCACACGTGCCGCATCGGTGAACTCGGTGCCCACCATCAGCCCGAGGCCACGCACCTGGGCGATCACGTCGTGCTCGCGCTGCAGCTCGGTGATGCCGGCCCGCAGCTGCTCGCCCCGTGCCACCACGTTGGCGAGGAACGACGGCTCGGTCATCAGCTCGATCGTCGCGAGCGCTGCCGCGCATCCCATCGCGTTGCCGCCGTAGGTGCCGCCGTGGCTGCCCTTGGTCCACCGGTCGTCGAGCTCGCGACGGGTGCCGAGCGCAGCGAACGGGAAGCCACTGGCGATGCCCTTGGCCATGCAGATGATGTCGGGCTCGACGCCGTAGTGGTCGACCGCGAACATCGTGCCGGTGCGGCCGAAACCGCTCTGCACCTCGTCGGCGATGAACAGGATCCCGTGCGCCCGACAGCGCTCGACGAGGCCGTGGATGAACGCCGGCGGGGCGGGGATGTAGCCGCCCTCGCCGAGCACGGGCTCGAGGATACGGCGGCCGTCTCGTCCGGGGCGGTCATCGACTTCAACAGGAGGTCGAAGCCCTGCAGCGCCCGGGCCCCCTCGGCGTCCTGGTCGGGG
>DAINND010000209.1:0-5807 GCA_036736065.1 Ilumatobacteraceae bacterium | reverse complement strand
CGTTCATCAACGCACTCGGCGCGAAGGGCATCGGCGAGAGCGGCACGATCGGCTCGACCCCGGCCGTCCAGTCGGCCGTGATCGACGCCGTCAGCCACCTCGGTGTCCGTCACATCGACATGCCCGCCACCGCCGAGCGCGTCTGGCGAGCCATCGCCGGGGCGACCCACTGACCACGGCGGCTCCTGGCTCCGGCGCCGACTGGCGCGAGGTCGCCAGAGTCTTCACCAAGCTCGGGTTCATCGGTTTCGGTGGCCCAGCCGCGCACATCGCGCTGATGCGCGAGGAGCTCGTCCGACGGCGCGGCTGGACCGACGACCAGACCTTCCTCGACCTGGTCGGGGCCACCAACCTCGTCCCCGGTCCGAACTCGACCGAGCTCGCCATCCATCTCGGCCTGCGCCGGGCCGGCTGGCGCGGGTTCGTGGCCGCGGCCTGCGGCTTCATCCTGCCCGCAGCGGTGATCGTGCTCGTGCTCGCCGTGGCCTACGACCGCTACGGCCAGACCTCGCTCGCGCGCGACCTGAGCTACGGCATCGTCCCGGTGATCGTGGCGGTGGTCGCGCACGCGACCGTGGGCCTGGCGCGCACCGCGGCGAAGGACGTCGTGCTCGGTGGCATCGCCGTCGCCACGGCAGCGGCCTGGCTGGTCGGCATCAACGAGCTCGCCCTGCTCGCCCTCGCCGGCATCCTCGGTGCGCTGTGGCGCAACCGCGACCAGCTGCGCACCGGCGCCAGCGGCCTTCTCCTCGTGCCGTTCGGCGTGGGCGTCGAGCACCACGACCCGGAGCTGTGGCGGCTCGGGTGGCTCATGCTCAAGGTCGGGGCCGTGCTCTACGGGAGCGGGTACGTCCTCATCTCCTTCCTCGAGCGCGACCTGGTCGAACAGCTCGGCTGGATCACCGAGCAGCAACTGCTCGACGCGGTCGCCGTGGGCCAGGTGACCCCGGGCCCCGTGTTCACGACGGCGACGTTCGTCGGCTACCAGGTCGCCGGCCTCGGCGGAGCCATCGTCGCCACCGTCGCGATCTTCGCCCCCGCCCTGGTGCTCGTCGCGCTGCTGTCGCGGATCGTGCCGCTGATCCGCCGTTCGGCCTGGGCGGGCGGCGCCCTCGACGGCATCAACGCAGCGTCGCTCGGCATGATGGCCGCCGCCGTCGTGCGGCTCGCCGACACGGCGCTGGTCGACCCGCTCACCGTGGCAGTCGCCGTCGGCGCGCTGCTCGTCCTGCTCGTCCGCCGGCCGAACAGCGTCTGGCTCGTGGCTGCTGGCGCCGCAGTGGGCCTGGCCCGTCACATCCTCGGCTGACGTCCGTCCGGCGATCGGCCGACCTGGGCGACGGCTGGCTACAGTGGGCCCCATGACGGCCGTCGTCGATCAGTCACCCGGTGAGCTCGAGCGCCCCGCAGCCGACCGGTTCATGCGCCGGCTGCTGCGCGTCGACCAGGCGCCACCGGCCACGGCCGCCTCGGCGCGCAAGGCGTTCCAGACCTCGGTGGTGGTGTCGGGCATCCGCTGCCTGCTCACCTACATCGTGCTGCCGTTCGTGGTGCCGTTCCTCGGCCTCGCCGCAGGGGTCACGCCGGTCATCGGCGCCGTCATCGGCATCATCGCCGCAGTGTGCATCGTGTCGAGCATGCGTCGCTTCTGGCGCTCCGACCACCGCGCACGCTGGGGCTACACGGCGTTCGGCGTGGCGATGCTGGCCTTCCTGGTCGGCATGACCATCCGCGACATCGCCCGGGCGATCTAGCCGGCGCTCGCGGCGCAGTCGCCGCACACACCGACGAGGTCGAAGCGATGCGACTCGACCACGAACGACAACCGTTCGGCGATGTCGTGCACGGCTCGGTCGAGCGCTCGCTCGGCGGCATCGGGAAGGTCGACGTCGCTCACCCGTCCGCAGGCGCGGCACACCAAGTGGTGGTGATGGTGGTCGGTGAGCGCCTCGCCGAGCTCGTAGTGGGCGTGCTCGTCACCCAGCGAGATCCTGCTCACCAGGCCCACCTGCTCGAGCACGGCCAGGTTGCGGTAGACCGAGCTCTGGGCGAGCGCCGGCTCGCGGGCGAGGATCATCGGGATGGTGAGCGGCTGGCCGGCCTCGGCCAGAGTGTGCATGATGCGTCGACGGCCCGACGTGTAGCGCTGACCGTCGGCGCGCAGGCGCTGCAGGACGATCTCGTGGAACTCGGGCACGACCGCGAGCGTAGTTGCCCGCCGGGCAGGGCGGCCCGAGCGAGGGCCAGGGCACGTCGTGGTGCACGGGCTCCGAAAAATGATGCATGATGTCCGTGCCACTTTGGGGGGCACCACCGATCCACCCACTCCACGAGGGGACCCATCATGCAGATCCGCGTCACTGTCAACGGCAAGGTCCACGAAAGCGACATCGAGCCGCGCACCTTGCTCGTCCACTACGTCCGTGACGTCCTCGGGCTCACCGGGACCAACATCGGCTGCGACACCTCGTCGTGTGGCGCGTGCAGCCTGCACCTCGACGGCGAGGCCGTGAAGAGCTGCACCGTGCTCGCCGCGCAGGCCGACGGGTGCGAGGTGACCACCATCGAAGGCCTCGCCAGCGCCGACGGCGAGATGCACCCGATGCAGAAGGCGTTCATGGAGAACCACGCCCTCCAGTGCGGCTACTGCACGCCGGGCATGGTGATGGCGGCGACCAGCTTGCTCAAGGAGAACCCGTCGCCCACCGAGGAAGAGGTCCGCCTCGGCCTCGAGGGCAACCTGTGCCGGTGCACCGGCTACCACAACATCGTCAAGGCCGTCCTCGCCTGCGCAGGCGAGTGACGCGAGTCGGGAGGGGGCCCGAATGACCATCACCGAGAACCGCCCGGGATCCGTGTTGGGGACACGGATGCTGCGCAAGGAAGACCCAGCGCTGCTCACCGGCGAGGCCAAGTACACCAACGACCTGAACATCCCCGGAGCGCTCCACCTCGCGCTCGTCCGCAGCCCGTACGCCCACGCCCGCATCGTGAGCGTCGACGTCCGCGCCGCGCTGGCGATGCCCGGTGTCGTCGCCGCCTACACCGGCGCCGACCTCATGGACCTCTGGGCCGCACCCATGCCCAGCGCCTGGCCGGTCACGCCGGACATGAAGAACCCGGCGCACTACCCCGTCGCCACCGGCAAGGTCACCTACGTCGGTGATGCCGTCGCCGTGGTCCTGGCCACGAGCGAGGCGGCCGCACGCGACGCGGTCGAGGCCGTGACGGTCGACTACGAGGCGCTGCCCGCCGTGATCGACCTCGAGGACGCACTGAGCGATCGCGTCGTCATCCACGAGGGCGAGGGCACCAACCGCACCTTCACGTGGGACCTCAAGGTCGAGGGCCATGACGGCCAGGTCGACGAGGCCTTCGCCAACGCGGCCTACACCGTGAGCGAGCGGTACGTGCAGCAGCGGCTGATCCCGATGGCCATGGAGCCACGGGCCATCGCCGCCGTGCCCCAGCCCTTCGGCGGCGACGTGACCCTCTACAGCGCCACCCAGATCCCGCACATCCTGAAGGTGATGGTGGCGATCACGCTCGGCATCCCCGAGCACCAGATGCGCGTCGTCGCACCGGCCGTCGGTGGCGGGTTCGGCTCCAAGCTCGACGTCTACGCCGAGGAGCTCCTCTGCGTCGCCCTGTCCCGCAAGCACAAGGTGCCGGTGCGCTGGAACGAAGAGCGTGGCGAGAACACCATGGCCACCATCCACGGCCGTGGCCAGATCCAGCACATCGACCTCGCCGCCGACGCGGACGGCAAGCTCACCGCCGTGCGGGTCCGCCTGCTGGCCGACATGGGCGGCTACCTCCAGCTGATCACCCCGGGCATCCCGCTGCTCGGCGCGTTCCTCTACGCCGGCGTCTACGACCTGCCGGCCGCCTACGACTTCAGCTGCACCGGCGTGTTCACCACCATGACGCCGACCGACGCCTATCGCGGCGCCGGACGGCCGGAAGCCACCTACGCCATCGAGCGGGCAATGGACGCGCTCGCCCGGACGATGGGTGTCGATCCGATGGAGCTGCGTCGACGCAACTACATCCGCCACGACCAGTTCCCCTACACGGCGTTCACCGGTCTCGTCTACGACAGCGGCAACCACGAGGCCGCGGCCGAGCTCGCCGCCTCGCTGGCCGACTACGACGGCGTGCGCGCCCGGCAGAAGGCCCAGAACGTGCCGGGTGCGACCAAGCGGATCGGCATCGGGGTGAGCAGCTACTTCGAGATGTGCGGCCTCGCCCCGTCGCGGGTGCTCGCCTCGCTCAACTACGGCGCGGGCGGCTGGGAAGCCGCCACCGTGCGGGTGCTGCCGACCAACAAGGTGCAGGTCGTCACCGGCACCGCACCGCACGGCCAGGGCCACGAGACGGCGTGGAGCATGATCGTCGCCGATCGCCTGGGCGTGAGCCCCGACGACGTCGACGTGCTGCACAGCGACACCGCCATCGCACCACTCGGGCTCGACACCTACGGGTCGCGCTCGCTGCCCGTCGGCGGCGTGGCCATCTCGATGGCCTGCGACCGGATCATCGACAAGGCGAAGAAGATCGCCGCCCACCAGCTCGAGGCCAACGAGGACGACCTCGAGTTCGAGGCCGGGTCGTTCTCGGTGAAGGGCTCGCCCGACAAGGCCATGCCCCTCGCCGCCATCGCCTTCGCCGCCTTCACGGCGCACAACCTGCCCGACGGGCTAGAACCCAACCTCGAGGCCCAGGTCACCTACGACCCGCCGAACTTCTCGTGGCCGTTCGGCACGCACATCTGCACCGTCGAGGTCGACACCGAGACCGGCCAGGTCGAGGTGCTCCAGTACGTCGCCGTCGACGACTGCGGCAACCAGGTCAACCCGCTCATCGTCGAGGGGCAGGTCCACGGTGGTGTGGTCCAGGGCCTCGCCCAGGCGCTCTTCGAGGAAGCCGTCTACGACAGCGACGGCAACCTGAAGACCACCTCGTTGGCCGAGTACCTGGTGCCGGCGGCGAGCGACGTGCCGTCGATCACCCTCGGGCACACCATCACGCCGTCGCCCACCAACCCACTCGGGGTGAAGGGCGTCGGCGAGGCCGGCACGATCGGATCGGCACCTGCCGTGATCAACGCCGTCGTCGACGCACTGGCCGATCTGGGCGTCACCGACGTCCCGATGCCAGCCAGCCCCCTCAATGTCTGGAAAGCTATTCGCACAGCGCAGCAAGGAGTCAGCTCGTGATCCCCGCACCCTTCGAGTACGTCAGGGCCGGTTCAGCGGCCGAGGCCATCAGCCTGATCGGCGAGCACGGCGAGGACGCCAAGTTCCTCGCGGGCGGGCACAGCCTGCTGCCGCTCATGAAGCTGCGCCTCGCGCAGCCGAGCGTGCTCGTCGACATCGGTCGTGTCACCGACCTGTCCTACATCCGTGACGCCGGCGACCACATCGCCATCGGTGCGCTCACCCGGCACATGGATGTCGAGAACAGCCCGGTGCTGGCCGAGCACGTGCCGCTGCTCGCCCACGCTGCAGGCCACGTCGGCGACCCGCAGGTGCGCCACCGCGGCACCATCGGCGGCTCGATCGCCCACAGCGACCCGGCGAGCGACCTGCCGGCCACCACGTTGGCGCTCGGCGCCACCTATGTGGCCCAGGGCCCGAACGGGACCCGTGAGATCAAGGCGTCGGAGTTCTTCCACGGCTTCTTGCAGACTGCGCTGGCTCCCGACGAGATGCTCACCGAGATCCGCGTGCCCAAGATGCAAGGCGCCGGGTGGAGCTTCCAGAAGTTCAACCGTCGTGCCCAGGACTGGGCGATCGTCGGCGTGG
>DAINND010000208.1:0-5820 GCA_036736065.1 Ilumatobacteraceae bacterium | reverse complement strand
GGGCTGCAGCATCTCGCAGAGCTCGGCGTCGATGATGAGCCAGGCCGTGAAGGGCCGCCCGATCAGCGAGGTCCGCGCCCTCGTGCACCGCTTCAAGTCGATGATGAGCATCGAGGAGCCGAGCGACGATCCGGCAGTGCAGAACGTGAAGCTGGGTGACCTCGAGGCGCTGCAGGGCGTGGTGAAGTTCCCGGTGCGCATCAAGTGCGCCGTGCTCGCCTGGAACACGCTCACCGAAGCGCTCGACCAAGCCACCACCTGAGTCCGGCCGACACCTGACCGACGGCGGATGACGGGCGGACGGACCCGCCGCCCTACGCTCGCCGCATGGCCTTCGAACCGAGAGCCGAGGCGTTCGACGACATCTGCCCTCACCCGGCGGGCGTCGACGCGACCGACGAGCTGATCCACGAGCGCGCCTATGTGGTGCGGTCGTACTTCAAGAGCAACGACCGGCTGCTGATGCGCGGCGCCGTGCGCGACCAGAAGCCGCCCGGCCTCTACGTGCCCGAGGACCCCGAGCCGCTCACGGTGCATCACATGATCGTCGACATGGAGATCGCCATGCCGACGCTCGAGATCGTGTCGGCCCGGGCCGCCCTCGAGGTGCATCCGCACGCGGCCTGCCCCCGGATCGAGGACCACTACCAGCACCTGGTCGGGCTGTCGATCGCCCGCGGCTTCACCCACAAGGTGCGCGAGCTGTTCGGCGGCCCTCGTGGCTGCACCCACACCACGGCCCTGTTGCAGGCCATGGCACCGGTGGCGATCCAGTCGACCTGGTCGTTCCGGGCACGGGTGGCGCGCACGACCGGCCAGGGCGCCGCCGACTGGAGCAGCCCGGAGGCACGCGAACGCGGCATCGCCATGAACCTCAACACCTGCCACATCTGGGCCGAGGACGGCGACCAGGTCCGCTCGATCCGCGCCGGCGAGCCGATGGAGGTGCCGGTGTGGATCCAGAAGCGCTTCGCCAAGCTGGGCCTCGATCCGGCCTCCTGGCGGGACCGCGAGTGACCCCATGAGCCCGCGCCGCATCATCATCGACACCGACCCCGGCATCGACGACGCGATGGCGATCTTCTACGCCCTCGCCTCGCCCGAGCTCGAGGTCGTGGGCCTCACCACCGTGTTCGGCAACGCCTACGTCGAGGCCTGCACCGAGAACGCCCTGACCCTGCTCGACATCGCCGGGCGTCCCGACATCCCCGTTGCACAGGGTGCGGCAGGACCGATGCACGGCACGTTCTCGAGCCCTGCCGGCCATGTCCACGGTGACGACGGCCAGGCCAACCTGTTCCTGCCGCCACCGACGATCCGGCCGATCGAGCGCACCGCTGCGCAGTTCATCGTCGACACGGTGATGGCCTCACCCGGCGAGATCACCCTGGTGCCCATCGGGCCGCTCACCAACATCGCGCTGGCGATGATGCTCGAGCCCACCCTGGCCGACCACCTCGCCGGGATCGTGCTGATGGGCGGCAATGCGTTCTGCCCCGGCAACATCACACCCGCGGCCGAGGCCAACATCTTCCACGACCCCGATGCGGCCGACATGGTGCTCGGCGCCGCGTGCCCGGTGGTGATGGCCGGCCTCGACGTGACCGAGGCGACGCTGATGACCAACGAGCAGATCGCCGGGCTGGGGTCGATCCCCACCGAGCGCGCCAAGCACCTGGCGCGCATCGTGCCGTTCTACCTCGACTTCCACCACGAGCGCGGCCGCTCCGACGGCATCTACGTCCACGACTCCACCGTCGTGAGCTGGATGATCGCCCCGCAGCACTACCGCACGGAGCAGTTGCCGGTGCGTGTCGACTGCACCGACGGCATCAGCCGCGGCAAGACCTGGCCGGCACACAGCGTCACCGACGACGAGTCGGCGTGGGCCGGGCGGCCCGCGGTGACGATCCTCACCGAGGTCGACTCGGCCGCCGTGGTGGCCCTGGAGCTCGAGCGGCTGCACCTGCCGCTCCCCGACCGCACCGGAGGTGTGTGATGGCCGAACTGGACGGCATGGTGGCGATCGTGACGGGCTCGTCGAGCGGCATCGGCGAGGCGACGGCCCAGCGCCTGTCGGCCCTCGGCGCGAGCGTGGTGGTGAACTCGGCGAGCAGCGTGGCCGCCGGCGAGGCAGTGGCTGCGGCGCTGCCGTCACCGTCGCTCTACGTGCAGGCCGACATCAGCGACAAGGCCCAGGGCCAGCACCTGCTCGACGCGACCGTCGAGCGGTTCGGGCGCCTCGACCTGCTGGTCAACAACGCCGGCTGGACCACCGTCGTGCCGCACACCGACCTCGACGCGCTCACCGACGAGATCTTCCTCAAGACCTTCGAGGTCAACGTCTTCGGCACATGGTGGCTCACCAAGGCGGCGATGCCGCTGCTGCGCCAGTCGAGCGATGGCCACGTGGTGAACATCACCTCGATCGCCGGGGTGCGTCCCGTTGGCTCGTCGATCGCGTACTCGATGACCAAGGCAGCGCTCAACCAGATGACCCGCCTGCTCGCCAAGAGCCACGGACCTGTGCGGGTGAACGCTGTCGCCCCCGGCTTGGTCGCCACGCCGTGGACTGCCGACTGGACGGCGATGCACGAGGGCATGAAGCACGTCGCCCCCCTGAAGCGGTCGGCCACCCCCGACGACTGCGCCGAGGCCGTCCTCGCGCTGGTGCGCAACCGCTACGTCACGGGCGAGGTGTTCGTGGTCGACGGTGGGACGACGCAGGTGATGTAGCGGCGCTCGGCTGCAGCACGACGAGGACCACACCCCAGACCACCACCGCTCCGCCGAGCACCTGGGCGAGCGTGGGCACCTCACCGCGCACGCCCCACGCCACCAGCACGCTGAGCGGGGTGACCACGGTCGAGATCGCCGTCGTGGTGGTGGCCGACAGGACCTTCATCGTCCGCGCCAACGCGTAGTAGATGAACGCCGAGCTGGCCGAGCCCAGCCAGATGACCACCAGCCATCCTCGCCACGACAGCGACCCGAGCTCGTCGAGGTCCGGAGCAGTGACCGCCAACATGAACATGGCGCCCAGCACCGTGCCGGGCGTGTTGAGCCACCACGAGTCGTAGTGCTCGCCGATGTCGCGGGTGATGAGCGTGACCGCAGCCCAGGCCACAGCGGCGCCGCCCACGGCGAGCGCACCGAGCACCGAGCCCTCCGCCCCACCCAGCCCGCCGGCCACGCCGATCGCGATGCACCCGGCGGTGCACAACGCCACGCCCGACGCCTGGCGCGGACGCAGCCGGTAGCCGAGGAAGGCCACCTCACCGAGGCTGGTGATCACGGGGTAGGTGGCCATGATCACGGCCGCAACGGCGACGGGCACCTTGCTCTGACCCCAGTTGAACAGCAGGTGGAACACTGCCGAGCCGCCGAAGCCGATGGCCAACACCCGCCAGCGCTCATGGCGCGGGATGGGCGTGCGCAGGCCCGGTCGGGCGAGCACGATGGCCGTGAACATCAGCGCCGACACCGTCACCCGACCGGTGGCGAGGACCATGGGGGACAGCTCGTCGAGGCCGCGCTGCACGAGCGTGTACGACAAGCTGCCCACGGCGATGGTGGCGAGCAGCAGGAGGTACGCGCCCTTCCTGCCATCCCCGCCCACGACGGCGACGCTACCCCACCTCCACCGGTCCCGTGGTGGACGGCTCCGGGCCGGAGCGGCCCGTCAGCGCGGCCGTTGGCGACCGAGCGTGTACTCGCCGGAGGTGAACGCCCCGCTCTGACGCTCGAGGGGCTCGTCCTCGGCGGGCAGTGACGCCGCAAACACCTCGGCGTCATCGACCGGGCGGAACCCGAGCGCTGCGCCGGCATCGAGCGACCAGAAGCGGCGAGTGTTGTTGGACACCCCGTAGAACGTGGCGTGCCGCACGCCCGGAGCCCCCATCGCAGCGACGAACGCCGCCACGCAGTCACCGGGGCTCAGCCAGGTGCTCAGGTGGCGCGCGTTGCGCGGTTGCTCCTCGTACGAGCCGATGCGCACGTTGACCACCTCGAGGCCGAACTTGTCGGCATAGAGCCGACCGAGGGCTTCCACTGCCACCTTGCTCACGGCGTAGAACGAGTCGGGCCGCACCGGCATGGCCGGATCGACCTCCGTGGCCACCGGGTAGAAGCCGGTCGTGCGGTTGGTGCTGGCCAGCACCACTCGGCGCCCGCCGGTGCGTCGCGGCGCCACGAGCCCGAGGTGGGGCACGATGACGTTGGTGTAGGCCCGCTCGGCGACGTAGGCCGCGTCGGGGATCCCGGCGAGATGCACCACACCGTGCGCGCCACGCATGGCTGCCGCGCATGCCGGAAGATCACGCACGTCGAACGCCATCGGCTCGACACCATCGGTCGCCCCACCCGCGAGAGGCGCCTCCAGGTCGGCCACTCGCAGCACGCGCACCCGGCCGCGCAGGCCGGCCACGACACAGCGGCCCACCCGCCCCGCTGCCCCGGTGACGAGCCACGTCTGCTCGCCGAGCAACTTCGCCGATGGAGCCGCGGCGTCGTCAGTCGTCACCGTCACCCCGTGTGAGCAGCAGCGCCGACGCGTCGACGGCGCGACGGGTGCGCAAGCCGAGCGCGTCGGCGATGTAGAACGCGCCGATCGCTGCAGCGATGCCGGCCACTGCAGCTGCCCGCGCGCTCCACACCGCCACGGCGGCATACACACCCGACGACAGCACGGCGACCAGGGCGTTCGGTGCGCTGGCCAGCAGGATGCCGGGCACCTCGTCCTTCATCACCGACACCAGCACCCCGCCGCCCACCGCCGACACCGTGCCGACGAACACCGCCGAGATCACCGGCAGGTCGGCGCGCAGAGCCGCCGAGGTGCCCGTCACGGCGAACAGCCCGAGCGCCAGGGCGTTGAGCAGGGTGACGAGCGGGGCGATGCGCGCCAGGCGCTGGCCGACGACGAGCACCAGCACGATGCAGCCGACCACCGTGGTGAGGAACCAGGGCGTGCGCAGGCTCTCCACCGGCAGGTTGCCGATGAGCATGTCGCGGATGAAGCCACCGCCGAGGCCCATCAGCAGCGCAAAGGTCGACAGCCCGACGATGTCCCAGTGCCGGCTGTCGTCGATCGACGCCCGCAGCGCACCCACCACGGCGTTCACCCCTACGGTGAGCAGCGCCAACCAGAGTGGGGCACTCGTCGCGAGATCGGGGAGGAAGGTCATGGGTGCGCTGCCGCAAGGGCGGAATCGCCGCCGAGCGTAGCCCGGGGCCGGACTAGCGTCCCGGAGATGATCGAGGTGCGGCGCCCCGACGATGGCGAGTTGTGCGGCCATGTGCTCGCCGCTGACGACGGCAGTTGGCGGTCGCTGACCGTCTTCGGCGCCGAACTGGCCGAGCACTCGACGCGCGCCGACCTCGCAGCCGGTGCAGGCCTCCAACCCGACGTCGAAGGAGCACCGTGAACGCACTGGGGTACATCGGGGCCGGCCTGTCGGTGCTCGCAGGTGTGTTGGGGTTGGCGTGGCCTCGACCGGTGAGCGCCCGGATCGGGCTGGCCCTCCCGTCACCTCTGGCCGTGTCGGAGTTCCGCGCCACCTACGGCGGACTGTTCATCGGTGCCGGGGCGGCCGTGCTCATCAGCGGTTCCACCACTGCGGCGACCGTGCTCGGCGCGGCGTGGGGCGGCGCGTTCCTCGCCAGGGCGCTGTCGGTGCTCATCGACCGGTCGCGGTCGAAGGAGAACCTCGCGGGGCTCGTGATCGAAGCAGCCATGGCGGCGCTGCTGCTGCTGGCGTGAGCTGCGGCCTCGGGCAGCGGTGGCGCTGCGCGAGCACGGCGAGGTCGCGCACTGCGTAG